>CAIXBQ010000036.1 GCA_903917705.1 uncultured Verrucomicrobia subdivision 3 bacterium
CCAACTCACGCCCATGATGGCGCAGTATCGCCGCATCAAGGGCGAACTGCCGAAGGATGCCCTGTTGCTGTTCCGCCTCGGCGACTTTTACGAGATGTTTTTTGAGGACGCGCAAGCCGGCGCGCAGCTGCTCAACCTCTCGCTGACGGCGCGCAATGGCGTGCCGATGTGCGGCCTGCCGCATCACGCCGCCAACGGCTACATCGCCCGGATTCTGAAAGCCGGACGCAAGGTGGCCATTTGCGACCAGACCGAGGAGGCCCGCCCCGGCAAGCTGGTCCAGCGGGAGGTGACTCAAATCCTTTCGCCCGGCACCCATTTCGACGAGCGGATGCTCGTCGCCGAGCGGAACAATTTTCTGGCCGCGATCTATCCCGCGGGGACGATTTTCGGCCTCGCGCTCGTGGACTTGACCACCGGCGATTTTTTGACCACCGAATTGGAAAATGCCCCGGCCCTGGTCGCGGAACTCGAACGCCTGCGGCCGGCGGAAATTATTTTCCCGGGGGAGGCGGTTTCCTTGCGCGGTTTGCTGCGCGGCGCGTTCCCGATTTTAAGCGGTTACGATGACTGGGCGTTCGCCCCGGAAACCGCTTTTTTCACGGTGAAGGAACATTTCAAGGTCGCATCACTCGACGGCTTTGGGCTGAAAGACAAGGCCGCGGCCATCGGGGCGGCGGGGGGCGCGCTGCATTACCTTACGCAAAACCTGCGGCGCGATGTGAAACATCTCACGCGCATTTCGTTCTACCAGCGGAGCGATTTTCTCGCGCTGGATTACACCACCCTGCGGCATCTGGAAATTCTCGAGCCGCAACACCATGACGCCCCGCGCAGCGCCTCGCTTTACGGCGCGCTGAACCGCACCGCCACGCCCATGGGCGCGCGCCTGCTGCGCCAATGGCTTTCCCAGCCGCTCGCGACCGTCGGGCCGATCCGCCGGCGGCAGGAAGCCGTCCAGACCTTTGTGGAAAACACCCTGGGGCTCGATGGTTTTCGCCAGCAGCTCGCCAAGGTGCGCGATTTGGAACGCACGCTGGGCCGCTTGAGTTCCGGCAGCGGCAACGCCCGCGATTTGGTCGCGCTGCGCCTGGCGCTGGAACAAATCCCCGCCTTGAAACAGATTCTGGCGGCCGTGGCCCAGGCCATCCCGCGGGCCGGGTCTTGGGTTGACGAGGTGCCCGCGGCTCGCGAGGCCGCCGGCCCCGCCGGCTTGATTTCCGAACTCAATTCTCAAATTTCCGAATCCCCGGATCTGGTCGAAGTGATTTCCCGCGCCATCGTGGACGAGCCGCCCCTGCCGATCAAGGAAGGCGGGATGATCCGCGACGGCTTCGACGCGGCGCTGGACGAACTCCGCACCGCCCAGCGCGGCGGCAAAGACTGGATTGCCAAGCTGCAGGCTGATGAAATCGCCGCCACGGGAATTTCCTCGCTGAAGGTCCGGTTTAATTCGGTTTTTGGTTATTACATCGAAGTCACCCGGACGAATCTCGACAAGGTGCCGGCGCATTATCACCGCAAGCAGACCGTCGCGAACGGCGAGCGCTTCATCACGCCGGAGTTAAAGGAGATGGAGGGCAAAATCCTGGGCGCGGAAGAACGCGGCGTGAAACTGGAATATGAAATTTTCCAACACGTGCGCGAGGAGGTGTTGGGCCAGCTGCCGCGGATTCAACAGACCGCTTCCGCGCTGGCGCAACTAGACGTGCTGGTTTCTTTCGCGGAGACGGCGCGGTTGCATAATTATTGCCGCCCGCACGTTGCCGCTAATGGCGTCATCGATATCCGCGACGGCCGACATCCGGTTTTGGAACAGCAGCTCGTGGAAGAACGCTTCGTGCCGAATGATGTCGCGCTGACAAGCATTGCCGCCGGAACATCAGCGGACGACAAGGTGGCCGCCGGCAAAAACCAAATCGCGCTCATCACCGGGCCCAACATGGCGGGCAAATCCACCTACATCCGGCAGGTGGCGCTGCTCACGCTGCTCGCGCATACCGGCAGTTTTGTGCCGGCAGCCGAAGCCCGGATCGACCTGGTCGACCGCATTTTCACCCGCATCGGCGCGAGCGATGACCTGTCGCGCGGACAATCCACCTTCATGGTCGAAATGACCGAGACGGCGAACATTTTGAACAACGCCACGCCGCAAAGTTTGATTGTGCTGGATGAAATCGGGCGCGGCACCAGCACCTTCGACGGCCTGTCGCTCGCGTGGAGCATCGTGGAATTCCTGCACAACCAGGTCGGCGCCAAAACGCTGTTTGCCACGCATTATCATGAGCTGACCGAGCTGGCGGCGCGGCTGCCGCGCATCAAGAATTTCAACGTGGCCGTGCGCGAGTGGCACGACCAGATTGTGTTTCTCCGCAAAATCGTCGAGGGCGGCACGGATAAAAGCTACGGCATTCAAGTCGCGCGTCTGGCCGGCGTGCCGAAGGAAGTCTTGGAGCGCGCCAAACAGATTCTCGGCAACCTCGAAGAATCCGAACTCACGCCGGAAGGCAACGTGCGCCAGCCGCGCCGGCAGCAGGACCGCGAGAAATTAAAATCGCTGTCCCCGCCGCCGCAGTTGGATTTGTTCTCCTGACCTTTTGCCGATGAATCCAGCCCCGACCAGGTTTGGGAGATTTCTCCAAAAGTTCACCGTTTTGCGCGGCTCGCCCCGCGAACTGTGGATCATTTATGGCGCCTACATCCTCGAAAATCTGGCTTACAAAGTGGGCGCGGCCAGCGTGCTGACGCTGTGGCTTTCCTCGGACTTGGGTTTCGGCGACAAGTCCGCCGGGGCGATGATCGCGACCTGGTCGGCCATCATGACCTTGATCACGGTGTTCATCGGGCCGCTCACGGATGCGCTCGGGGTGCGGCGGACGTTCCTGCTCGGCTTCGGCGTCTGTCTCGTGGCGCGCATTGTTATGACGCTGACGGCGGAGCGCTGGCTGGTGCTGCCGTTCGGCCTGTATCTGCAGGCGGCGGGGATCGCGCTGATGATCCCAGTGATGGCGGCGGCGATGAAGAAATATTCAAATACCGCACAGCGTTCGGTGGCGTTCTCGCTGTATTACGCGCTGATGAACCTCGGCTTCGCGGCGGGCGACTGGCTGTTCGACCGCGTGCGCAGTCCGCTGCACGGCCTCGGCGAACACGGTCACTGGACGCTGCCGCTCGCCGGCCTGGACCTGAGCACGTATCGTGTGCTGATTTTGCTGGGCGTGGTCTTCACGATTCCCGGGATGCTGTTGACGTGGTTCTGCCTGCGCGAGGGCGTGGAGGTGACGGACGCTGGCACGACCATCACGCCGCGCGAGAAGATGGCGGCGGCGAATCCGCTGGCCGCCCTGGTGACAACGGTGCGCGACACGGCGGTGAAGACGGGCAAAATATTTGCGAGCCTGTGGCGGCAACCGGCGCTCTACAAGTTTTTGCTGTTTGTCTCGCTGATTGTGGGGGTCAAAATGCTGTTCTTTCATTTGAGCTACACTTTTCCCAAATATGGCGTCCGCGAACTGGGGGAGGGCGCACCGATCGCCCACGCCAGCAGCATGTTGAATTCCGTGTTGATCGTGGTGCTGGTGCCGATTTGCGGCGTGCTGACGCAAAAAATCACCGCTTACCGGATGATCGTGGTGGGCAGCTTCGTCTCGGCACTGTCGGCTTTTTTTCTCGCCCTGCCCGCCCATTGGTTTCGTCCGCTGGCGCAGAGCTGGTTCGGCAATTGGATCGGCCATGGGTGGCTTGGCATCAGCGGCGAGGTCAATCCGCTCTACCTGGCTATTTTTCTTTTCATGGTGATGCTTTCAGTCGGTGAAGCCTTGTGGTCGCCGCGGCTTTATGAATATGCCGCGACAATTGCGCCCAAAGGCCAGGAAGCTTCCTACATGGCGCTTTCCAGCCTGCCGTTGTTCGGCGCAAAACTGGTTGTCGGCATCACCTCCGGTTCGATGCTCGCGCGATATTGCCCGGAAACCGGCGTGCGTCATCCCGAAACCATGTGGCTCATCATCGGCGGCATGGCGCTGGTGACGCCGCTCGGCGCCATTTTGTTCCGCAAATATATTCAAGTCCACGAGGCGGGACGCTAGAATGGCCGAAAAATATCTTATGGAAATCACCCTCCTCCCCGAAAAACTCCGCCGGCTGGCAATTCCCGGCCGCCTCGAATTTGCCAATGGCCACGGCGGCCTGCCGCTGGTGAAAGTTCACACGCCGTGGAGCACGGCGGAAATTTACCTGCTTGGCGCCCATGTCGCCGGTTTCCAAAAAAATGGCGGGCCGCCGCTCCTGTTCATGAGCGCCAGAAGTTATTTTGCCGGCGGCAAGGCCATTCGCGGCGGCGTGCCGATCTGCCTACCGTGGTTCGGCCCGCGCGACGGCGAACCGGCGCATGGCTTTGCCCGGGTCGCCTCATGGGAAATGGTGGAGACTGCCGCCGCGCCCGACGGTGCCGTGACGATCCGGTTCCGGCTGCCGGAGGATCCGGCGCGGCCCGACTGGTCGGCGCTGCACGCGGAATACGTCGTGACCGTCGCCGAAACGCTGGCGCTGGAACTCACCGCGGCCAACGCATCGGCGGACCAGACGCTGACGCTGGAAAATTGCCTCCACACTTATTTTCAGGTCGGCGACCTTGGCGCGGTCGCCCTCGCCGGCCTTGAGGGCGCCCCGTTTGATGATTTCGCCGCCGGGGCCGGCGGCGCGCGGCGGCCTGGCGACATGGCCCCGCTCGCCATCACCCGGGAGACCAACCGCGTTTATCCCGACAACACTGCGACGGTGGAAATCCGCGACGCAAAATTCAACCGCGTCATTCGCGTGGAAAAATTTAACTCCCGATCCACCGTCGTGTGGAATCCGTGGACAACCCAAAAGCTGCCGGAGGATTTCGACCCCGCCGAACATCAACACATGGTCTGCGTGGAATCCGGCAATGTGAAGCAGAACCAGCTTTCCCTGCCGCCGGGAAAAATCTCGACGCTGAAAGTGGTGTTGGGCAGTTCGCCGCTGAAATGATAGCCCTTTCCGAAATCCACCCCGGCGGCGGTGACTTGGTTTCGCTGGTTGAGGACATCTTTTCCCCCGCGGGTATTCTGTCCCAAGCCAGGAATTTTGAGTTCCGCCCGCAGCAGCAGGAAATGGCCGTGGCCGTGGCGCGGGCCTTGCAACTTCAGGAGCATCTCGCCGTCGAGGCCGGCACCGGCGTCGGCAAATCGCTGGCCTATCTGATTCCGGCGATTTTATTCGCGGTGGCACAGAAGAAAAAAGCGGTGGTCTCGACCCATACGATCAATTTGCAGGAGCAGCTCACGGAAAAGGACCTGCCGATGCTCGCGGGCGTTTTGGCCGCGCTGCCGGAACCCGTGAAGTTCAGCTATGCGATGCTCAAGGGCCGCGCCAATTATCTCTGCACGCGCCGGCTGCAGAAGGCGATGCAGCAGAGCGGCAACTTGTTCACCTCCTCCGAGGCCGAGGAATTGCAGCGCATCTACGAATGGTCCAAGGAAACGAAGGACGGCAGTTTGTCGGATTTTGAAATCGAGCCGGACCCGAAAGTCTGGGCGCAGGTCTGTTCCGAGCGCGGCCTGTGCTCGCCGAAAACGTGTGGTCACCAGTCGGACTTCGCGCGCGATCACGACGTTTGTTTTTTCCAGCGGGTGCGGAACCGGATTTTGTCGGCCGACGTGGTGATTCTGAACCACACGCTGTTCTTCACGCTGCTCGGCGGCGTGGATGAGGAGCTGGCGGGCGGCATTTTGTTCAAGAACGACTTCGTGATTTTCGACGAGGCGCACACCATGGAGAGCGTGGCGTCGCGGCACATCGGCTTGAGCGTGTCGAGCGGGCAGGTGCGTTATTCGCTGAACCGACTGTGGAACCCGCGCACCGAAAAAGGCCTGCTGGCGACGCTGCGCCAGGGCAAGGCCGTCAAGCTCGTCGCGGAGATTTTGAGCGAGTCGGACCGGTTTTTTGAGAGCGTCGAGGCGGCGTGCGAGGAAATCCAGGCGGCGGCCAAACCCGGGCTTTCCGGCGGTGAGAGCGGCCCGGCCCGCCGGCGCGAATGGAAAGAGCTGCGCATCCGCCGCGCAGAATTGGTGAAAGACAATGTCACTCTGCCGATTCAACGACTGCGCGAAGCCGTGAGCGAACTGGTGAAAACCAGCGACGACAAGGAGATCGGCCAGGAGTTGATCGAGTGCAACCGGCGGCTGGGCGAATTGAAAATCGAGGTCGCGGAATTTTTGAGCCAGCAGGCCGACGACCATGTCTATTGGGTGGAACGCGGCGGCAAGTCACAACGGAATCTGTCCCTGAACGCCGCGCCCGTGGACGTGGCGGAATTTCTGCGCCGCCGTTTGTTCGAGACTGACACGAGCGTCATCATGACCAGCGCCACGCTGGCGATTTCCGCCAAAGGCGTGGACGGTTCCAAGTTGAAGGTGGAAAGTACTTCCGCCGCACCGCGCAAGAAAACCTTCAACCGGCAACCAGCAACCAGCAACGGGTCGCTCAATTATTTTGTGAAACGGGTGGGGGCGGAAGCGGCGACGCAGTTGCAGGTCGGCACGCCGTTCGATTATGAGCGGCAGATGAAATTATTTGTCGCCCAAAAAATGCCCGATCCGCGCGAGCAGGGCTATGCGGAGGCGCTGGAACACTGGATCGAGCATTTCGTGAAACAAACGCACGGCAAGGCGTTCGTGCTGTTCACCAGCTACAAGCTGATGCAGGAAGTTGCGGACCGGTTGCGGCCGTTTTTTGAGCGGCTGAAGCTGGAACTATTCGTGCAGGGCACGGGCACGCCGCGCTCGACGATGCTGGAAAAATTCAAGGCGGACGAGGACTCGGTGCTGTTCGGCACGGACAGTTTCTGGCAGGGCGTGGACGTGCCCGGCGCGGCGCTCTCCAACGTCATCATCACGCGGCTGCCGTTCGCGGTGCCGGATCATCCGCTGATCGAGGCGCGCCTCGAGGCCATCGAGGCGCGCGGCGGCAATGCCTTCGGCGAATTTTCCCTGCCGGAAGCCATTTTAAAATTCCGCCAGGGGGTGGGGCGCCTAATCCGGACGAAAACCGACACCGGCATCATTGTCGTGCTGGACAACCGGATTCTCACCAAAAAATACGGCCGGTCGTTTCTCGACGCGCTGCCGCCCTGCCCGGTGGAAATTGTGTGAGTTGAAACGGCCCCGCCGCTTCCCGCCTTGTCGGCGGGGGACTTTCTGTTAACTTCCCTGCCTTTGTGAGCATTGCAAAAGAAATCTCCCGGCGGCGCACGTTCGCCATCATCTCGCATCCGGACGCGGGCAAGACCACGTTGACGGAGAAGCTGCTGCTGTATGGCGGCGCGGTGCAGCTCGCCGGGTCCGTCACCGCGCGCAAAAACCAGCGCGCCACCACCTCGGACTGGATGGAGCTGGAAAAAAAACGCGGCATCTCCATCAGCTCCACGGTGCTGCAATTCGACTATGACGGCTTCCGCATCAACCTGCTCGACACGCCCGGCCACAAGGATTTTTCCGAGGACACTTACCGCGTGCTCACCGCCGTGGATTCCGTGGTGATGGTGATTGATTCCGCCAAAGGCATCGAGCCCCAGACGCGCAAGTTGTTCGAAGTCTGCCGCCAGCGCGGCGTGCCGATTTTCACGTTCATGAACAAATGCGACCGGCCGATGAAGGATCCGCTCGCGCTGCTCGACGAACTGGAGCGGGTGCTCGGCATCGGCGCGTTTCCGGTGAACTGGCCCATCGGCAACGGCCCGGATTTCCAGGGCGTCTATGACCGGCAGACGAAGACGATGCACACTTTCGAGCGCGTCGTGGGCGGCAAATATCGCGCGCCGGTGTCCGTCGGCGGGCTGCATGATCCGGCGGTGCGCGGCAATTTGAGCGAGGCCGACTTCCACAAAACGGTCGAGGAATTGGAGATGCTCGAGCACGCCGGTGAAATTTTTGACGATGCGGCCGTCCTCGCCGGCAAAAGCACGCCCGTTTTTTTCGGCAGTGGCGTGAACAATTTCGGCGTGCAGCTTCTGCTCGACGGTTTTCTGAAACATTCGCCGGCGCCCAAATCCCGCGTGATGGGCGGCATTGAAATAGCCCCGGAAAATCCGGCGTTTTCCGGTTTCATTTTCAAGATCCAGGCGAACATGGACCCAAAACACCGCGATCGCATCGCGTTCGTCCGCGTCTGCTCCGGCAAATTCGAGCGCGATATGACCGTTCATCATTCGCGCACGGAAAAAAAAGTCCGCCTGTCCAGTTCGCACAAGCTCTTCGGCAACGAACGCGAAACGGTGGACGAGGCTTTCCCCGGCGATGTCATCGGCCTCGTCGGCCACGACAGCTTCGGCATCGGCGACACCCTGACGACCGATCCCAGAATCCTCTATAAGGAAATTCCGCGGTTCACTCCGGAAGCTTTTTCTTATCTGCACAATCCGAACACGGGGAAATACAAGCAGTTCCGCCAGGGCCTGGACCAGCTCCTGCAGGAAGGGGTCATCCAGGCGCTGTATCTGCGCAATTCCTCCATTAAAACGCCTTTGCTCGCCGCCGTCGGCCCGCTGCAATTTGAGGTGGTTCAATTCCGCCTCGAAAGTGAATACGGCGCGGAATCCCGCCTCGAAGCTGCGCCGTGGAGCGTCGTCCGCTGGCTGCCGACGGACCTCAAGGAAGACGCGCTGGACGCGCTTTCCCTGCCCACCGGCGCGCGGCTCGCCTACGACCTCGGTAAAAATCCCGTCGTACTATTTCAAAACGATTGGTCGGCTAATTATTTCGGCGAAACGAACCGGAATTGTCCGCTTTCCGTGCTGCCGGTGCAGACGGTCAGAGAATAGGCGCGCAGCGCTGGAAGGTTTGGGGGTGTTTGCAGCCGTGACTCCCCGGGCGGGGGGTTCCTGACCGATTGATTTTTTCCTTTTATGTTCCGCCGAGCCTGATCAGCCGGCCTTCACAGGCGGCTTCCACGGAAAGTTTGCCCTTCTTTTTTTTCACCAGCGCGCGGGCGTGTTTCACCAGGGTGTCAATTTTTTTGTCGTCGTGCCCGGGATCATGGTGGAAGAGGACCAGTTTTTTCACACCCGCCTTGAGCGCAAGCGCCACGGAATCATCCACGCAACCGTGTCCCCAGCCGGTGTGTCGCCGGTACTCCGCGCGGTCGTATTGGGAGTCGAGGATCAGCACATCGGCATCCCGGATAAAATCCAGCATCTCGCGGTCTTCGCCGCCGGGTCGCGGTTCGGTGTCGGGAAAAAAACAAATCAGGCCGTCCGGCGCAAACAGCCGGTAGCCCGCGCAGACGCCGGGATGATTGGCGCGCTGGGCGCGGACCAGGAGGTTGCCAACGGCAAAATTTAAATCTTTCAGTTCCTCGATCTCAATGTTGCTGGGCAGCTCGGCAAACGGCACGGGAAAATAAGTGCTCTCCATCTGCCCGGTCAAGGCGTTGACGAGGCTTTTGCGAGCGCCACGGCCGCCGAGAATTCGCAGCCGGCAGCGCGGTTCGTAAATCGGCGCGAAAAACGGCAGCCCCTGAATATGGTCCCAGTGCGTGTGGGAGATGAGCAGGGTGAGGTTGAGGGGGGTCTTTTTGAATTCCGTGAGCAGCGCCTGTCCCAGGCACCGCAGCCCGGTCCCGGCGTCGAGGATGACGATGTCGGAGCCGGAGCGTATCTCGATGCAGGTGGTATTGCCGCCATACCGGACCGTGCCGGGACCCGGCGTGGGGATCGAGCCGCGCACCCCCCAGAATTTTATGGTCGTTCCGTTTTGGATGACGCCACACTAGCGCAGGTTGTTAAAAAACAAAATTAAAATAATTTTTTATGGTTTTTTCCCCCGCCTCCTGGCTTTCCTCGTAACGACCGTTTCCCGCGATCAGCAAAAACGGCTGGATGAACATCATCCAGCCGACTTCGCTTTTTTTGCGTTGCTTTTTAATTGAGCCGCATGGGCATGACGACGTAGAGGAACGGCCCGTTGATCTTGAGGACGCCGGGACTCAATTCATCAATCAGTTCGATAAAAACCTCGTCCTCGGCCAGGGCATTTAACGGATCAATGAGATAGCGCGGGTTGAAGGCGATGGCCAATTCCTTGCCCTTGTAATTGATGGCGAGGGTTTCGCGGGCTTCGCCGACTTCCGGCGAGTTGGCGGTGATGGTAAGGTTATTCTTGCCAAAGGTTAGTTTGACGGAATTAGCTTTTTCGCTGGTCATTATTTCGGCGCGACGGAGCGCTTGGACGAGTTCCTCCCGCCCGAGGGCGATGCGTTCTTTGGCCTCGCCGGGAATGACCTGCCGGTAGTTGGGATAATTCCCCTCAATCAATTTAGTGACCAGCAAAACGGAAAATTCCTTTTCATCTTTCAGCGCGAAGGAGGCCTGGTTTTCCCCGAAATTGAGATCAACATTCCCCTTGTCCTGCAGCAGGCGGTTGAGTTCGTTAACCGCCTTGGCCGGCACGATAAATTCCCCGCTGCTTTTTTCTGAAATGTCCACCTCCTCGTCCACCAGCGCCAGCCGGCGACCATCGGTGGCCACGAGCGTCATCTTGTGATCTTTCAAGCTGATATAGATCCCGTTGAGCACATAGCGGGATTCATCCGTGGAAACGGCAAAGCTGGTTTTCTTGAGCATCGCCCGGACGGTTTCCTGGGTAAGCGACACCTTCTTTTCATCCTTCATTTTCGGCAGCGGTGGAAATTCGTCGGCGCCCAGGCCGTGGATTTTGAAGAAGGAACCTCCGCTCCGGATGCTCGTGATGTTTTTTTCGTCGGTTTCGATTTCAATTTCCCCGCCGTTAAGCTCGCGCACGATGCCGAAAAGTTTTTTAACGGGCACGGTTGTCGCGCCGGGTTTGGTTACCTTTGCCTCCACTTTGCAGGCGACGGTCACATCCAGATCTGTGGCGGTCAGTTCCAAATGGTTGCCCTCCGCTCGCAACAAGACGTTGGAAAGGATGGGCAGCGTGGTGCGGGTGCTGACAACGTTTTGGACGGCCTGCAGGCCGGCAATGATCTGGTCTTTGGCGATGGTAAGGTTCATGCTCGGTTAATATTATCTTCTTCTTTAAAAAAAACTATCCGTATTATGGCCTGTGAACAAGCCAAACAACTCACAAAACTCAATTCTTAGTTGACCAAAACCTGATCAACACCGGCGACAACTCAAAGGTAAACCCGCCAGAAAAATTTAAAAGTCAAAGTTGTTCGCATTATGAACAATCCATTCACAATCCGTTGGCTGTCTATTGGTGGGGTTGTGCGCGGCGGATGACTTCCGGCAGGATCGAGCAGACCCAATCCACTTCCGCTTCGGTCGTATCTCTTCCCAGTGAAAAACGAACCAGCGAATTTGCCGATATTCCGCCATGGATGGCCATGATCACATGGCTTGGTTCCAGCGAACCCGCCGAGCAGGCCGAACCGCTGGAGGCACAAATCCCCTCCATGTCCAGGCCCGCCATCAGTGAGAGGCCATCTGCGGCGGGAACGACAAAGGCAACGGTGTTGGCCAGAACGCCTTCCTTGGGGCTGGCCATCTCACAGCCCTTGATGGTTTCAATGGCGGCAATGAGTTTTGCCGATAGCGGCTTGAGCCTCGCAGCCTGAAAAACCGGCGGCTTGGTGAATTTTTCCATTGCCTCAACCAGGCCCAAGATAGGCGGAAGGCTTTCCGTGCCCGCGCGGCGCTCGTTTTCGTGTCCGCCACCGAACAAAATAGGGTCCGGATGCAGCGGCGACTTGATGTAAAGCAGCCCCGCGCCTTTAGGGCCGTGAAATTTATGCGCGCAGATGGAAACGAGGTCGGCGTTGAACTGATGGATATGATCAAAGGGTTCCTTGCCAAACCACTGCACGGCGTCGGTGTGGAAAATAATACCGCGCTCCCGGCAGATGGCGCCCAGCTCGCCGACCGGCTGAAGGGTGCCGATTTCATTGTTAGCGGCCATGACGGAAACCAAAACGGTGTCCGGGCGGATCGCCTTTTTCAAATGCTCCGCCGAAACGCGCCCGGCGCGGCTGACCGGCAGCCGGGTGACGGAAAACCCTTCATGAGTTTCCAGATAGTCAAAGCAATGCAATACCGAGGGGTGTTCGATGGCCGACGTGATGAGATGCTTGCCCTTATTTTTCAGAAGCCTGGCCGCGCCAAAAATGGCGAGGTTGTTCGCTTCCGTCCCGCCGCTGGTGAAGGTTATTTCACTCGGCTTGGCGCCGAGAAATACTGCCGCCCGGTCGCGCGCCTCATCCAGCCGGGCCCGGGCCCGCCGGCCGACCTGATGGATGCTGGAAGGGTTGCCCCAGGCTTCGCTCAGAAACGGCAGCATCGCTTCGCGCACCGCCGGGTCGAGCGGCGTGGTGGCGTTGTAATCGAAATAAATCGAGCGCGGGATTTGCAAATTAAGATTTACGATTTACGATGGGCGCGAATCTTTCAGCGCCGGACAAATCATAAAACGCCAAACGCCCATCGTAAATGAAAACGCAGGTGAAAATATGCGGCCTCACCAACGTCGCGGATGCGCTGGCGGCGGCCGAGGCCGGCGCCGACCTGATCGGGTTGATGTTTTATGAACAAAGCCCGCGGCACCTCACGCTGGCAGCCGCCGCGAACATTTCCCGCGCGCTGCCACCCGGCGTGCTGCGCGTCGGCGTATTTGTGAATCCGGATGAGGCGTTGGTCACCCGGGCCATCGCCGAGTGCGGTCTGAACCTGCTGCAATTTCATGGCGAGGAGCCTTCCGAATTCTGCACGCAATTCGGGGTGATGAGCCTGAAAGCCTTCCGCGTGCGCGACGCGGAGTCGTTGAGCCGGCTGGCGGATTATCAAACCGATGCTTTCTTATTGGACGCGTATTCCCCGGGCGGATTGGGCGGGACGGGCGAGACCTTCAACTGGGAGCTGGCCCTTGCCGCGAAAAAGTATGGGCGGCCGGTATTCCTCGCCGGCGGGCTGACGCCGGAAAACGTGGGTGCCGCCGTGCGCCGGGTTCGGCCCTTTGCGGTCGATGTTTCCAGCGGCGTGGAATCCGCGCCCGGGAAGAAAGCCGCGGTAAAAGTACAGGCGTTCATTCAAGCCGTGCGTCAGGCTGACACCCTATGAAACGGATCGCCGTATATTGCGGTTCCAACAAAGGTGGCCGCCCGGAATACGCGGCGGCCGCGCAGGCGCTGGGGGCGTTGCTGGCGCGCGAAAAAATCGAGCTGGTCTATGGTGGCGGCATGGTCGGTTTGATGGGCATCGTGGCGGACGCGGTGCTGGAGCACGGCGGCCATGTCATCGGGGTGATTCCTGAAAAACTGGTCATCAAGGAGGTTGTCCATGAAAAATTGCCCGACCTGCGCGTCGTGAAAACCATGCACGAACGCAAGGCGATGATGGCGGAGTTGTCCGACGGCTTCATTGCGCTGCCCGGCGGCTACGGCACGTTCGAGGAGTTTTTTGAGGTGCTGGCTTGGAGTCAGCTCGGCTGGCACCAGAAGCCGTTCGGGCTGTTTGATGTCGGTGGTTATTACCACCACCTGTTGGAATTTCTGGATCATACGGCCCGCGAGGGCTTCATTCGCGCCCAGCACCGCGACCTGGTGCTGGCAGAGAAAGACGCGGAAAGACTCCTGCGGCGCATGAAAGCGCACCTGCCGCCGGCGGAAATTAAATGGGTGCGGTGAAGCCGCCGTAGCCCCCCCCGGCACCCCAACGCTGCCGGGCACCGGCGCGCGGTCAAAAAATGGGGAACATAAAGCAATCGGCGAATGGCGGTATTCCATCGGCCGGATAAGCTTATGGAATAATGCACCGAATTTTGGCCAGACAGACCCTCAGTCCGAACGTCACGCGCCTGGACGTTCACGCCCCGCGCATCGCCCAGATCCGCCAGGCGGGACAATTCGTCATCGTCCACCTCGCGGAAAACGCCGAGCGGATCCCGCTGACGATCGCCGATTCCAATCCGGAAACGGGCGCGATTTCACTGGTCATACAAGCTGTGGGCAAAAGCACCCATGAGCTCGTCGGGCTCAATATCGGCGATTCCATCCGCGACGTGGCTGGGCCGCTCGGTCATCCGACGGAAATGATCGCGGCCGGCCATGCGCTGTGCATCGGCGGCGGCGTTGGCACGGCGGTGGTGCATCCCATCGCGCAGGGCTTGCATCAGCGCGGCGTGCGCGTGACCAGCGTCATCGGCGGCCGGTCGAGGGAATGGGTGATTTTTGAAAGGGAACTCCAGCGCTACGGCCAGGTCGTGGTTTGCACGGATGATGGCAGCTACGGGCGGAAGGGTTTTGTGACGGACGCGGCGAAGGAGATTCTGGCGGCGGATAAGGTGGACATGGTGTATGCCGTCGGCCCGGTGCCGATGATGCGCGCGGTGGCAAACCTCACCCGCGGTCTTGGCGTCCGCACGATCGTCTCGCTGAACCCGGTGATGATTGACGGCACGGGCATGTGCGGCGGCTGCCGCGTTTCGCTGGGCGGCGAAACCAGGTTTGCCTGCGTCGATGGCCCGGAATTTGACGGACATCTGGTAAATTTCGACGAATTACAGGACCGGCTCTCAACCTACCGGGAATTTGAACAGCGTTCCATCGCCTGCGCCGCCGGCACCTGCCGGATGGAAAAAAACACCTCTTCCCCCGCCTGATATGTCCGCCCGAATCACCACCAAACAACGGATGCAAATCACCCGGCAAGCCATGCCGGAGCAGGCCGCCGCCGCGCGCGCCGCCAATTTTCTGGAAGTGAACCTTGGACTGCCCGAGCGGCTGGCCTTGCTGGAAGCCGATCGCTGTTTGCAATGCAAGGATCCCCGCTGCATGCAGGGCTGTCCCGTGGGCGTGAACATCCCGAAATTTATCGATCTGCTCACCGCCGGAAAAATTGCCGAGGCCGCGCAAAGTTTGCTCTGCGACAATGCGCTGCCCGCCGTCACCGGCCGCGTCTGTCCGCAGGAAACCCAGTGCGAAGCCGTTTGTGTCCGCGCCGCCAAGGGGCTTCCCGTGGGGGTCGGCTATCTGGAGCGCTACGTCGCGGATTGGGCCCGAGATCATCGCGACCAGCTGCCGCAAGTCCGGCCGCAGCCGACCGGAAAAAAAGTCGCCATCGTCGGCTCCGGTCCGGCGGGTCTGACCGCCGCCGGCGAGCTCGCCCGGCGCGGCCATGACGTGACCATCTATGAGGCGCTGCATAAGCCCGGCGGCGTGCTGGTGTATGGCATCCCGGAATTTCGCCTGCCGAAAAAAATCGTCGCGCAGGAGGTGGAACGCCTGACCGCCGCCGGCGTGAAGATTGAGTGCAACGTCGTCATCGGGCGCACCTACACGATTCCCGAATTGCAGGAAAAGTTCGACGCCATCTTCATCGCCAACGGGGCGGGGCTGCCGGTGTTCATGAACGTGCCGGGTGAAAATTATAAAGGGGTTTATTCCGCCAACGAATATCTCACGCGCATCAACCTGATGGCGGCGTATGATTTTCCGCGTTCCGACACGCCGGTGCTCAACGGCCAGCGCGTCGCCGTGGTCGGCGGTGGCAACGTGGCGATGGACGCCGTGCGCACCGCCAAGCGGCTCGGCGCGCAGGCGGCGATGATTGTCTATCGCCGTACGCATGACGAACTGCCCGCCCGCGCCGAGGAGGTTCACCACGCGGAACATGAAGGCGTGAAGTTTGAATTTCTCACCGCGCCGGTCGAGGTGATCGGCAATGATAAACGCTGGGTGACCGGCATGAAATGCCAGAAGATGAAGCTCGGCGAACCGGACAGTTCCGGCCGCCGCCGGCCCGAGGTCATTCCCGGCTCGGAATTTGTTTTGGATTGTGATGTCGTCGTCGTTGCCATCGGGACCAGGGCCAATCCGCTGCTCACGGCGACCTGCCCGGACTTGAAATTGAACAAGTGGGGCAACATCGTCGCGGACGAAAACGGCCAGACAAGCATTCCCGGGGTGTTTGCCGGCGGCGACATTGTGCGCGGTGCGGCCACGGTGATCCTGGCGATGGGCGACGGGAAAAAATCCGCCCAGGCGATTGACACGTATTTGGCGGGAATTCCGAAGCCGGCGGGTTTGACCATGGCGGCTTGAGCCGGACAGGCTAAACACCGCGGCGGCACCTTTATTTGCAGGCCTTGCCGTTGGCAACGGCGGGCGGGTTTTCCCCGGCCGGTTCCTTGGTTTAATCCGGTATTTCCTTGGGCGGCCGGTGGATTAAAGCAAAAAAGGGGTTACTTGTGGCAGAACAGTGTTAATATTCCCCCGAATTCAAGCTATGAAAATTTCCGTTCCCCGCGAAACCCACCCCGGCGAAAGTCGCGCGCCCCTCACGCCGGACAGCCTCGGAAAACTGGTCAAGCTTGGCGCGCAGGTCGAAATCGAGGCCGGGCTGGGTTTGGCCGCCGGCTTTTCCGATGAGGCTTATCTCAAAGCCGGGGCCATTATTACCGCCGACCGCAAAGAACTCATCAGCGGTGGCGACATCGTGCTGCGCCTGCGCAAGCCGCCGGTGGAAGAAATTGCGTGGCTCAAGCAAGGCGCGATTCATGCGAGCCTGCTTGATCCGTTCAACGAAAAAGAGCTGGTCCAGAAGTTTGCCGAGCACGGCGTCAGCGCCATCAGCATGGAGTTCATTCCGCGCACGACGCGCGCGCAAAAAATGGACGTGCTTTCTTCGCAGGCGAATCTCGGCGGCTATGTCGCGGTGATTCAGGCCGCGAGTCATGTGAACAAAATTTTCCCGATGATGACCACCGCGGCGGGCACGATTTTGCCGGCCAAGATATTCATCATCGGCGCGGGCGTGGCCGGGTTGCAGGCAATTGCCACGGCCAAAAGACTAGGCGCGAAAGTAACGGCTTACGACACGCGGCCGGTGGTCGAAGAGCAGGTGAAATCGCTCGGCGCGCAGTTTTTGAAAATTGATCTCGGCGAAACCGGCCAGACGAAGGAAGGTTATGCGAAGGCGCTGACCGAGGAGCAAATCCAAAAACAGCGTGAAGCGATGAAGAAAACCTGCGGCGATTCGGACATTGTCATCACCACCGCGCAAGTATTTGGCCGGCGCGCGCCGATTCTGGTCACCAACGAAATGCTCGACGCGATGAAGCCCGGCAGCGCGGTGATTGACATGGCGGTCGAGAGCGGCGGCAATGTCGAAGGCGTCGTTTACGACCAGGTCACCGAACGCAAGGGCGTGAAAATTGTCGGCGTCGCGAACCTGCCCGCCCGCGTGCCGCTGCACGCCAGCCAGGTTTATGCGGCGAACCTGGTGGCGCTCGTCGAGGAATTCTGGGACAAAAAGGAAAAGACGTTTGTGCTCAAGCTCGACGACGAAATTATCAAAGGCTGCCTCATCACGCACGGCGGAAAAATCGTGAACGAAAAATTGCTGCCCAAACCAAACTAAATTTTTATGGATACCAACGTTCTGTTCATCTTCATCCTCGCCGTTTTCGTCGGTTTCGAGGTCATTTCCAAGGTGCCTTCGATGCTGCACACGCCGCTGATGTCCGGCACCAACGCCATTCATGGCATTATTTTGTTCGGGGGCATCCTGGTGCTGGCGGATGCGCAAACGCATCTCGCGCAGGCTTTGGGATTTGTCGCGGTGATTTTCGGCTCGGCCAACGTGTTCGGCGGCTTCATGGTCACGGACCGGATGCTGCAAATGTTCAAGAAAAAGAAATAGCCATGAGTTCTCAAATCGTCCCCCTCATCATCATCGGTGTGTCGGTTTTATTTATTCTCGGCATCAAGTTTCTGAGTTCGCCGAAAACCGCGCGGACCGGCAACCTCGTGGCGGCGGCGGGCATGTTCATCGCGTTGTGCGCGCTGCTCAAAACCGACGGCAGCTCGGTTTGGGCCCACGGCTGGACTTTTAATTACACGCTCATCGTCATCGGCACGGTCATCGGATTGGTTATCGGCGCGATTGGCGCGTATTCGGTGAAAATGACCTCGATGCCGCAGATGGTCGCGCTCTTCAATGGCCTGGGCGGCGGCGCGGCGGCGCTGGTCGCGAGCTTGGAATTTTTGAAAGACGCGCGCGGAGCGGAACCGGTCACGGCGTTCATTACGGTGCCCATGCTATTTGCCACGCTGATCGGCTCGCTCTCGTTTTCCGGCAGCATCATCGCGTATCTGAAACTGGAAGGAAAATTTGAAAAGCCGATGACATTCCCCGGCCAGAACATTCTGAACGGCCTTATTTTACTGGTGATTATCGGTTTGGGCGGCTGGCTGACGTTCAACGCCACGGGCGGCAATGCCGTCACCGCGTTTGTCGTCATGTTTTCGCTGGCACTGTTTTTCGGCATCGCCATGGTCATGCCGATTGGCGGCGCGGACATGCCGGTCGTCATTTCGCTGCTCAACTCATTCACCGGCCTCGCGGTCGCGGCGGACGGTTTTGCGATTCACAACAACGCCATGATCGTCGCGGGAACGCTCGTCGGCTCCTCCGGCACGTTGCTCACGCTGCTCATGTGCAAGGCGATGAACCGTCCGGTCACGAATGTTTTGTTTGGCGCGTTTGGCTCGAGCGGTGGGGCGGCGGCGGCGGCCAGCGGCATCGCCGGAACGGTCAAACCAATTCAAGCGGATGAAGTGGCGCTGCTGCTGGCCTACGCGCAGCGCGTCGTGGTGGTGCCCGGCTACGGCATGGCCGTGGCCCAGGCGCAACATTCTGTGCGCGAGCTAACTGAAGAACTCGGCAAGCGCGGCGTGGAAGTGCAGTTTGCCATTCATCCGGTCGCCGGCCGCATGCCTGGTCACATGAATGTTTTGCTCGCCGAGGCGAATGTTCCCTACGACCAGCTCGTCGAAATGGAGGCCATCAATCCCTCCATGGACCGCGTGGATGTCTGCCTCGTCATCGGCGCGAATGACGTGGTGAATCCCGCCGCGCGCGAGGACAAAGCCAGCCCGATTTACGGCATGCCCATCATCGACGCCGACCATTGCAAGACGGTCATCGTGATGAAGCGCTCGATGGCCGCCGGCTTCGCCGGCATCGAAAACCATCTGTTTTACAAGGACAATACCCGGATGCTGTTCGGCGATGCCAAGGCTTCGTTGAACGCGCTGGTGACGGCGGTGAAGGCGAGTTAAACGTTGCTAATGCCAAGAATTGTTTGATTTTTGGCAGGACAGGGCTGGTTTAGATTTGCGGCGGCGCGGATGATGTGGCGGTAACCCCACATCAAACATGAGCCAGAAAACGCGCTTCGATCTGACGCAGGCGGATATTCCGTCGGCTTGGTATAACCTCAACGCCGATTTCCCCGAGCCGCTGCCGCCCCCGCTGCATCCTGGCACCAAAGAGCCCATGCCCCCGGCCGCGCTGGAGGCCATCTTCCCGAAAAACCTGATCGAGCAGGAGATCAGCGCCGAAAAGTATCTCGAGATTCCCGAACCCGTGCGCGACATCTACGCGCTGTGGCGCCCCACGCCGCTGCTCCGCGCCGTGCGGCTGGAAAAGGCGCTGAACACGCCGGCCCACATTTATTACAAATACGAGGGGGCCAGCCCCGCCGGCAGCCACAAGGTCAACACTTCCGTGCCGCAGGCGTATTACAACAAAATCGCCGGCACCAAGCGCCTCGCCACGGAAACGGGCGCCGGCCAGTGGGGTTCGTCGCTGGCGTTCGCGTGCAGCTTGTTCGGGCTGGAGTGCAATGTCTACATGGTCAAGGTGAGCTATGACCAGAAGCCGTACCGCCGGATGCTCATGCACACCTGGGGCGCGACCGTCCACGCGAGTCCGAGCGACCAGACGGAATACGGCCGCAAATTGCAGGCGCAGGATCCGCATCATCCCGGCAGCCTCGGCATCGCCATCAGCGAAGCCATCGAGGACACCGTCAAGACCCCGGACACCAAATACTCGCTGGGCAGCGTGCTGAACCACGTCTGTCATCACCAGACGGTCATCGGCGAGGAAACCATCAAGCAGATGGAAAGAGCCGGCGAGGAGCCGGACGTGATTTTCGGCTGCTGCGGCGGCGGCAGCAATTTCGCCGGGCTGGTCTTCCCGTTCATCCGGGGGAAAATCCGCGACGGGAAAAAATACCGCATCGTCGGGGTCGAGCCGTCCGCCTGTCCGTCGCTCACGCAGGGTGAACTGCGCTACGATTTCGGCGACACGGCGGAAACCACGCCGCTGCTGAAGATGTTCACGCTCGGCCACAACTTCATCCCGCCGAGCATCCATGCGGGCGGGCTGCGCTACCACGGCATGTCGCCGATGGTGAGCCACGCGCTCAAGCTCGGCCTCATCGAGGCCCAGGCGTATCACCAGACGAAAGTGTTCGAGGCCGCGATCCTCTTCGCGCGCAAGGAAGGCATCGTGCCCGCGCCGGAATCATCCCACGCCATCGCCGCGGTGGTGGATGAGGCGATCAAGGCGCGCGAGGAAGGTCGGAAGCGCGTGCTGCTCTTCAACCTTTCCGGCCACGGCCTGCTCGACTTGAGTTCGTTTGAAAGCTATCTGCACGGAAAAATCCAGGACGTTTAACCCTTAAAAAATCATGAGAAACACCACCCGTTTGATGCTCGTGGCCGGCCTGCTTGCGCTGGCCGCCAAACTCCAATCCCAGCCGGCCGCCCTGCCGGTCGGCAGTCATTATCCCGTCGGCGCCGAAGGGATCAAGGGCGGGGCGCTGCCGCCCCCCGGCGTCTATCTGCGCGACTACAACTTTTTCTACACGGCCGACCGGGTGAACGGCCTGCCGGTGGATTTGGACATCTTCGCCTACGTCCAGGCGCCGCGTTTGATCTGGATGACCAAGGAGACCATCCTGGGCGCGAACTACGGCATGGATGTCATCGTGCCGTTCGCCTACAAAAACGTCAGCGGCCAACTGGGCACGGCCGGCCAGTTCAACCTGGCGGATATCCAGGTGGAGCCGCTGCTGCTCTCCTGGCACTTCAAGCAATTTGATGTCGCCGCCGGCTACGCCATCTGGGTGCCGTCCGGCAATTATGACAACAGCACGCCCCTGAAGGCGCTGACCAGTCCCGGCAACGGCTACTGGACGCACATGCTCACGGTGGGCGGCGTCTGGTATCCCGACGAGAAGAAAACCTGGGCGCTCTCGCTCCTGAACCGTTATGAGCTTAGCACCGAGCAGGATCACACGCACGTCACCCCCGGCAACATGTACACGCTCGAATGGGGCCTGAGCAAATCCGTGGCGAAGGGCGTGGACGTGGGCGTGGTCGGCTACTACCAGCAGCTCGTCACCAAGGACAGCGGCACCGGCGCCTCCACCGAATATTCCCATATCCTCGGCGTCGGCCCGGAAATCAGCGCCTTCTGGTCCAAGCTCGGCCTGTTCACCTCGCTGCGTTATGTCTGGGAGGCGGATGCCAAAGACCGGCCCCAGGGCCATACCATCACCCTCACGCTGACCAAGCCGTTCTGACCGCCGGACCGGCGGAAATTTGGCTTGTGCCGGATTGTGAGCCCGTCCATCTTGCCCGAAAGGCTGGGTTGATTCCCGGCCCCGCCGGGCGGCGGCGAGCCGCCGGCAGAAACGAGTGATTGGCCGGGTGGAGACGCCGGTGGCGGCTCCACTTTTTCGTTTCCCCTGCGGAGGCATGGGTCCGGCCGGCGGTTTTTATGGCAGCAGAAGAAGCAATCGAATTGGAAGGCGTCATCAAGATGGTGTTGCCGGGAACGATGTTTCGCGTGGCGCTGGATAATCAGCACGAGGTGCTGGCGCACATCTCCGGCAAGATGCGGAAACATTACGTTCGCCTGACCGTCGGCGACCGCGTGCGCATCGAAATGTCGCCCTACGACCTCACCAAGGCCCGCATCACCTACCGCCTGCGCTAGCGCCGCGCCCCGCCGCGGCCGAATAAAATTCTTTGCGCCCTTCGCGCCTTTGCGTGAAAATGAAACCATGAGCGCAGTTGCCAATTCAAATCTGCCCGACGCCCAGGGCCATTTCGGCCCCTACGGCGGGCGTTACGTGCCGGAAACCCTGATGCATCCCCTGCAGGAGCTGGAGGCCGAATACTTCCGCGCCCAGCACGACCCCGGTTTCCAGAAGGAGCTCAGTTACTATCTCACCGAATTTGTCGGCCGCCCCTCGCCCCTGTATTTCGCCGAGCGCCTCACCCGTGAACTCGGCGGCGCGAAGATTTATCTCAAGCGCGAGGACCTCAACCACACCGGCGCGCACAAGATCAACAACGCCCTCGGCCAGATCCTGCTCGCCAAGCGCATGGGCAAGACCCGCATCATCGCCGAGACCGGCGCCGGCCAGCACGGCGTCGCCTCCGCCACCGTCGCCGCGATGTTCGGCATGAAATGCGTCATCTACATGGGCGCCGTCGATTGCCAGCGGCAGGAGCTCAATGTGTATCGCATGAAAATGCTCGGCGCCGAAGTCGTGCCCGTTCACGCGGGGCAAAAGACCCTGAAGGAAGCCGTCAACGAAGCCATGCGCGACTGGGTCACGAACCTCCGCAGCACCCATTACATCCTTGGCACCGCCTATGGCGCGCATCCCTATCCCGTCATGGTGCGTAATTTCCAGCGGATCATCGGTGACGAAGCCCGCGCGCAGATACTCGAAAAAGAAAAGCGCCTGCCGGACATGCTGATCGCCTGCGTCGGCGGCGGCTCCAACGCCATCGGCCTGTTTTATCCCTTTCTCGACGACCAATCCGTCAAGCTCGTAGGCGTGGAGGCCGGCGGCCTGGGCATCCGGCCTGAGCAGCACGCGGCGCGGTTTCAGGGCGGCTCGCTCGGCGTCTTGCAGGGCACGCGCAGCTATATTTTGCAGGATGAATTCGGCCAGATCCAATCCACGCACAGCGTCAGCGCCGGGCTGGATTACGCCGCCGTGGGGCCCGAGCACGCGTGGCTCCGCGACGCCAGCCGCGCCGAATACACCTATGCCACCGACGAACAGGCGCTGGCAGCCTTCATGAAGCTCGCGCGGCTCGAAGGCATCATCCCCGCGCTGGAAAGCGCCCACGCCGTGGCCGAATGCATGGTGCGCGCGCCCAAACTGGGCAAGGATTCGCTGATCATCGTGAATCTCTCCGGCCGCGGCGACAAAGACGTGGCCCAAGTGGCGGAGAAGGTGAAATTGCAGATGCCAAAATAAACCCGGTGGGGCGAGCGTCCTCGCGAGCCGAAGCGTATTAATCTCCGCAGATGAATGTCACGCCAGACAGCCAACTGCCGCAGCGGCAACATCCGGCCTCGGGCGTTCACGCCAATCTTGGGCAATCCAATATTGTCCTGCTCACGCTCACGACCGACCGGCGGACTCCCTGGCTTGCCAACGAAACCGCCCATCAGCTTTTGCATCAAACCTGGTTGGAAGCCACGGGTTGGCTGGTCGGCGATTATCTGCTGATGCCGGATCATCTGCATTGCTTCTGCGCGCCGCGCGATTTGCATTTTGAGATTGAGACCTGGATCAAGTTTTGGAAGCGGGAGTTTGCCTTGAAACGAAAGCGGCTCGCGGGGACGCTCGCCCCACCAGCCGCCGCCGCCCCCATGCGCCCGGATGGAACGGGCGTTCCTGCGAGCCTGACTACGCCTCCAGAATGGAAGTTTCAATCCCGCGGCTGGCATCATCGTTTGCGTGACAGCGAGAGCTATTCGGAGAAATGGCTTTATGTGCAGGAAAATCCCCTCCGCCAAAAACTTTGTCGTCGCCTCGAAGACTGGCCATTTAAGGGGAAAGTTTTCGATTTGATTTGGGCCGGCAAATAATCTGGTTGGTAAACGGCTCGTGAGGACACTCGCCCCACCAGCGCTTGGAAATATGGATGGTGGGGCGAGCGTACCCGCGAGCCGTGCTGAGAAAACACCGACAGAAACCATCTGCAAATCCGGTTGCTGCCATTGCACGCAGAAGAAGCCGTCCGCAAATTACGCCATGACCTTCTGACGCTTGAGATGGCCTTGGGAATTTTGGTGGCAGACTTCGGATTGTACCAAAGGTCATTCCTGGAAAAAATGGTTGGTAAACGGCTCGTGAGGACACTCGCCCCACCAGCGTTTGGAAATATGGATGGTGGGGCGAGCGTACCCGCGAGCCGTGCTGAGAAAACACCGACAGAATCCATCCGCAAATCCGGCTGCCGCCATTGCACTCAGAAGAAGCCATCCGCAAATTTCGCCATGACCTTCGGACGCTTGCAATAGCCTTGGCGATTTTTGCGGGGGGAAAGTATCGTTACAATGGCCATTACTATTCCAGCAAGCCCTATAATACGATTAAAATAGTCATTCAAATTATTTGAAGCCATATTATTAACAAATAAAAGCAAGTCACAAAATTTGAATGACTATTCTCTTAAAATA
This sequence comes from uncultured Verrucomicrobia subdivision 3 bacterium, assembly GCA_903917705.1. Classification (GTDB taxonomy): domain Bacteria; phylum Verrucomicrobiota; class Verrucomicrobiia; order Limisphaerales; family UBA11358; genus UBA11358. The sequence continues at coordinate 24,341 of CAIXBQ010000036.1, forward strand.
AATGTCATTCAGAAAAAAATGACTGTATATATTCCATAACAATAGTCGTTCATAAAATTTGAAGCCGTATTTTAACTGTTTGACGCGGCCCGCTGGCGGGGCTAGGGTCTTTGCCATGGTCTTTTCCGATGTTCGCCAATTATCAGCCACGAATGACGTATGAATGACTTGTCGCGATTTTTTCTGAACCCTTTTGACAGCCGCAATGTGAGTTTCGGCCGGCTCCTGTCGTTTACCACGGATCATTTGGGGCGGCTGGAGGCGAATGACGAGTCCGGCCTCTTCACGGCGCGGCGGGCGGCCACGGCAGCGGCGCTGGCGGCGGTCAACGCGGCCTACGAAGTGGATGATTCCAAACTGGGCCTGCGCAAGGCGCACAAGCAGGCGGCGCGGGCTTTCCGCAAGGCGCTGCCGGCCATCGTGGGCCGGATTAATGTGGCGGTGAAGTCCGAGTTCGGTGAGCGCGCGCCCGAGGTGGAGGAAATCTTTCCGGGCGGGCGCACGATTTTCAGACTTTGTCGCCAGGACACGCTGGCCGCGCATCTGGAAACGCTGGTCACGGGTTTGCAGGCGCATGCGGCGGTGCTGGATCCGGCGCTGGTGGCGCAGGCGGAATCCCTGAAGGCGGACTGGGCGGCGGTGATTCAATCGAGCGAATCCGCCTCGGCGGTGAAGGCTTCGGCGGAAGCGCATCGCCGCGCGGCGCGGCGGGTGTTGCAGCGGGAATTATTTCTGAATGTGCTGGCGCTGGCGCAGGCTTACCCGCTGGAGCCGGCGAAATTGCGTTTGTTCATGGATCAAAGCCTGTTGTAACGATTCCAAACGGCTGGCGCGGCGCGGGCCTTAAATCCTTGCGTTTGCGCGCCAGTCGGCTTTCCTGATATGGACGTGAGTGAAAATCCATCCGGCGCGAAATCGCGCGCCATCTATTATTGGCGGCTCTGGCTTTTGGACACGGCGCTGGTGACGGCGGGCCTGCTGTTTTTCCTGGCGGCGCATTACGGCACTTACGAATTTTTCGGCAAGGCCTGCGCGATGGCGCTGCTGCCGCTGATTCCGCTGCTGGTGCTGGTGGGCGGCGCGGGCAGCACGGTGTTCGCGCTGACGAAGGTGCTGATCGAGCGGCGCGGGCTGAAGGCGGCGGCGGAACTGGCGCTGCTGGTGGGGCCGGCGGTCTTGGTGGCGCTGGGGCTGGGGTTGCTGGGCGCCTGCAAGTCGCCGAATCACCGGCTGGCCTTTGTCTGCCTGGGCAACGCGCCGGCGTCGGCGCGCGAGGTGCAGGTGGCGGGGTATTCCACTTTTTTGCGGAGCGAATGGCTGGCGGTGTTCCGCGTGGACCAGCAAGGTTTTGAGTCGATGGTGGCGGGGGCGAAACTGGTGCCGGCGGATGATTTTGAGTTGCAGCAGCGGCTGGAGCGGTCGGCGCTGAAGCAAAGCCGGCTATATAAAAATTTCCCCCGGCTCAATGTGCTGCCGTGCGTGAAGCGCGTTTTCCGCGAGGCGGAGGAACATCAGCGGGGCGGGGTGTATGCGGCGTTTGACCCGGCGATGGCGACGGCGCTGGTGTTCCGGGAATACCACGACTAAATGATTTCCCCGGCCGCGCCGGGGCCGGGGAGGGGTCGCCTTGGGTGAGCGATGGGCTCAGGGCTGCGGGGGCGGGGTGGTTTTCTTGTCGGCTTCGGTCTTGGTCACGGTGCCATCCGGGGCCTGGGTGACGGTCTTCTCCTTGGTTTTAACCGTGCCGTCGCTGCTGACGGAGGTTTTGGTTTCGCTGGAGACCTGGCGGTCACAGCCGATGACGAGCACGGACACGGCGAAGGTGGTGATGCCGACGCAGGTGATGAGGAGGTTTTTTTTCATGTAGGTAATATAGGCGCCGGGCCGGGGATTGGGTATGGGGTGAAACCCTTAGCCGGTTTTTGAAATGGCCGCGACGCGGCGGCCGTGCGCGCGCGCTCGACTTTTATCCGGTTTTCCATTGAAATTGTCGCGATGGATACCATGCAATCCGCACATCGCAATTCGCACCCGCTGGTTCGTCCGCTGGTGCGGATGTTGCAGGCTTACGTGCCCGGCGAACAGCCGAAGATCAAGGGCCTGATCAAACTCAACACGAATGAGAATCCGTATCCGCCCTCGCCGCGCGTGCTGGCGGCGGTGCGGGCGGCGGTGGACGGCCGGCTGCGGCTCTATCCGGATCCTTCGGCCGAGGCGCTGCGCGCGAAATTGGCGAAGCTTCATGGGTGCGCGCCGGAAAACATTCTCGTGGGGAATGGGTCGGATGAGATTTTGGCGCTGGCGGTGCGCGGATTTGTGGAGCCAATCACGAAGGCGAAGCTCGGCGGGCCGCGGGCGGTGGTGCAATATTTCACGCCGAGCTATTCGCTGTATCCGGTGCTGGCGGAGATTCATGGCGCGGCGACCAACGCGGTGGCGCTGCCGGCGGATTTCTCGCTGCCGCGGGTGAAGGAATTGAAGCGCGACAAGGAATGGATTTTCAACGCGGGGCTGACTTTTATCACGACGCCGAACGCGCCCAGCGGCCGCGGCTACGCGACGGCGGAGTTGGATCGGCTCTGTCGGGCGCAGCGGGGCGTGGTGGTGCTGGATGAGGCGTATGTGGACTTCGCGGAGGAAAACGCGCTCAGTCTGGCGCTGAAATATCCGCATGTGCTGGTGGCGCGGACGTTTTCCAAGGCGTATTCGCTATGCTTCCAGCGGGTGGGCTATTGCGTGGGGCACGCGGCGCTCATCGCGGCGCTGCACAAGATCCGCGACAGTTACAACGTGAACGGCCTGGGCCAGATCGCCGCCGCGGCGACGCTGGACGACCTGCCGTATTACCGCGCCAATTTTCAAGCCATCATCGCCACGCGCGAAAATCTTTCGCGCGAGCTGACGAAGCTGGGCTTCCGCGTGCTGCCGAGCCGGGCGAATTTCATCCTGGCGCGGCCGCCGCTGTTTCCGGCGTCGGCGTGGCTGGAGAAATTGCGCGGCGAAAAAATTCTCGTGCGGTGGTTCAGCGCGCCGGCGGTCAGCGATTATTTGCGCATCACCATCGGCACGCCGGCCGAGGCGGCGGCGCTGGTGCGGGCGGTGCGGGCCATTGCCGGCTAAAACCTTTGCTTGGCGGAGGCCGGAGTTTTCTGTTAAAAGCCAGTTGTGTATCTGGAGTATTACGGATTAAAGCTGGCGCCGTTCGACATCACGCCGAACCCGCGTTTTCTTTTTCACAGCCGGAAGCACCGCGAGGCCTTCAACCATCTCCTGTATGGGATTCGCGAGCGCAAGGGCTTCGTGCAGCTCACGGGCGAGGTTGGCGCGGGCAAGACGACGCTGTGCCGCGCGCTGCTGGAACATCTGGACGGCCATTATTCCACGGCCCTGATCTTGAATCCGGTGCTGAGCGCCGATGAGTTGATGAAGGCCATCGCGACGGAATACGGGCTGGATGTGAAGGGGCGGGACCGGCTGGAGACCATCGCCACCATCAGCGATTTTTTGTTGAAACAGACGCTGGCGGGCAAGGAGACGGTTTTGATCGTGGACGAGGCGCAGAATCTGACGGAGGATCTCCTGGAGCAGGTGCGGCTGATTTCCAATATCGAGACGGACGACCGCAAGCTGCTGCAGATTGTTTTGATGGGCCAGCCGGAGCTGCGCGACCGCCTGAACAGCCACCGGCTCCGGCAATTGCGGCAGCGCATCACGGTGCGGTACCATTTGAATCCGTTGACGCGGACGGAAGTCGGGCAGTATATTCACCATCGGCTGGCGCTGGCCGGGGCGCGCGGGTTTCCGGCGTTCACCGCGCCGGCGGTGTGGCGGGTGTTCGGTTACAGCCAGGGCATTCCGCGGCTGGTCAACGCGGTGTGCGACAAGGCGCTGCTGGCGGGATTTGTCGGGCGCAGCGACCGGATTAATTATTGGATGGTCGGTCGGGCCATCCGGGAACTGGAAGGAGACATTCATACATGAGCCTCATCAACGATGCCCTGAAGCAGGCGCGGCAGACGCCGCCGCGCAACCAGCCTAATTCACTGCCGCCGCTCCGCCCGGTCGCCGAGGAATCCGCCTCCGTCGCCGCGTGGCTTATTCCCGCTATCATCCTCATCCTGATCGTCGCCGCCATATTTTTCATCGGCTGGGCCTCGGCCCACCACGTGGTCCGCAGCATCGTGGCCGCGCCGGAGCCGGTCGCCGTCACTCAGGTGGTCGCGAGTGTCCCGCCGCCGGTCGTCACCTCGCGCGTGCCGGAGCCCCCGTCCGCGGTCAATCCGCCGGACGCGCCGGTGTTGCAGGGGATTTTCTATTCGCCCACCGCGCCGTCTGCCATCGTGGACGGCAAGTCGGTCCGGCCCGGTGACCAGTTCCGCCAGTATCGGGTGAAGGAAATCGGCAAGTACACCGTGATTCTCGTCGGTCCCGACAAGAAGGAAATCAAGCTCGGCATGGACCGTTGAGCGATGCCGGTTAAGAAAATATTGTCCGGTTCCCCCACCGTGGCGCGCGTCGCGCCGTTCGTCGTTTTTCTCCTGTTGACCGCCGCCCAGGGGCAGTTCGGCCCGGCCTCGGCCTACTGGTTCTACCTCGCCAAGACGCTCGTTGGCGCGTGGCTGGTTTTCGCGATGCGCCCGATTGTCGCCGAAATGCGCTGGGCGGTCTCCTGGGCAGCCGTGCTGGTCGGCGTCGGGATCTTCGTGGTGTGGGTCGGCCTCAGCGGCGAATGGACGACGCAAAGTTCGCTCTGGCTGAAGCTTGGCCTGGCTCATCCGTCCGTGAAGCCTGCGCCGGTGTGGAATCCCCTCGTGCAATTCGGTTCCGGCTCGGCCTTGGCGTGGCTGTTTGTCGTCGTCCGGCTGCTCGGTTCCACCTTCGTCGTGCCGCCGCTGGAGGAGGTTTTGTACCGCTCATTTTTATATCGCTACATCGCCAGCCCGGATTTTCTTTCCGTGCCGCTGGGCCGTTTTTTGCCGGTGCCTTTCCTGGCCACGGCCTTCGTCTTCGGCTTCGCGCATAATGAGTGGCTGGCGGGAATCCTGTGCGGCGCGGCGTATCAATGGCTCGTGCTCCGCCGGGGGCGGCTGGGCGACGCGATGACGGCGCATGCCATCACGAATTTTCTGCTGGGTGCGTGGATAGTCTGGCGCGGCGCGTGGCAGTTTTGGTGAACGCCAGCGGTGAATCTTTATGACGGTTCAGCGCCCCGCCGGCTTACTTCACCTTCACGTCGAGATTGTGCCGCTGTAGCGTGCTGGCTTCCTGCTGGGCGAGATTGGCGAGCGCCTCGTTGTAGTTGGCCAGCGCGCGGATTTCTTGCGAGCGGGCGGAGGTGAGGTTGTTCTGCAGTTGCAGGACGGTGAAGGTGGTGCTCTTGCCCACCGCGTATTTGCCCTGCTCGGCGTTGAGCGCCGCCTCGGCGTAGGTGCGCGCCTTTTGCGTGGCGTCCACGCTTTCCCAGGCGGACTGGGCCTGCTTGACCGCGTTGTCGATCTCTACCATGACGTTTTGTTCGAGCTGCTTGAGCTTGAGCAGGACCTGCTGTTCGGTGGCCTTGTCCGCCTTGAGGGAATTGCGTGCCTGGAGGTTGCTCAGCGGAATCTTGAGCGCCGCGCCGTAGCTGTAAGCCGGCCGGTTCGCCGTGCCGTATTGGTCGAACGTGTTGTCATAGCCCGCGCCGCCGCCGTTGTAGCCGTAACTGGCGGTCACGTCGAGCTGGGGAAAAAGCTGGTTGCGGTCGAACTTCAACTGGATGCCCTGCTGCTCCAGATTAACCTGTGCCTGCAGCAGATCCGGCCGCTGCGCCAGGCCCTTGCTCCAGCTGTCCTGCACGTCAAACATCTGCCGCACCGCCGCCAGTGTCTCGGCCGGCTCGATGGCCACGTCATGCCATTGGGCGTATTTGTCCGTGATCAGGTTCTTCAGCGCGTTTTCATCCTGCGCCAGCGAAAACTGCGCGGCGATCAGGTTTGCGTGGTTTTGGGCCACTTGCGCCTCGTCCTGCTCAATGGTTCCGCCGCGTTCGGCGAGCACCTTGATTTCCACCCGCTGCCGGTCCTGGTCGAGCTGCGTCTGCGCCAGGTCCAGCGCCTGCTGTTCCACTTTCACGTTTTCGCGGGCGTAGATGAGCTCGTAATAGGCGTTCTCCACCGCCGTGACTGTGGTGATGAGCTGCTGGCGCAGGCCCTGCTCGGACAATTTCACCTGGTTTTTCGCCGCGCTGATGTTCAGCCGCGTGCCGTCGATCCAGAAATTTTTCAGCAGCGGCTGCGTTGCGCTCACGGCGATCTGCCCGCCGGAACTTTCGCCGCTGTTGCCGTAGCTGTCGGCGACATCGCCGTTCACGCCAATCGTCGTGCCCCACGGCAGCGCGCCGTTGATGCCGGAGTTGAAGGTGTTGTTGTCGGAAAAGGGGACGCCGTTGGTCAGGAACACGCCGCCCGATTCATTGTGCGTGTGCGTGCCGGACAGGCTGAACACCGGATCGTACCCCCCATAGGCCGCGTGCAGGCTGAGCCGGGATTTCTCAGGCTCGAAGCGCTCCACTTGCACGTCGAAATTGTGCTTGAGCGCCTCGGTGAGGCAGTCTTGCAGCGACAGCGCCCGCGTTGCCGGCGCGTTCGTCTGCGCGACCGCCGCCGCCCCGAAGGCGGCCCAAAAGAAACTGGCAGCGATTTTTTTCATTTCAAAACCAGACGCCGCGCGCCGCCGCAAAGTAACCGAAAGGTTATTTTGCCGTCGCGCCTTCCGTGATGGCCGCGTTCTTTTCGATCAGCTCTAGCACTTTTTCATGCAGCACCTGATCGTAAAGCTCGTTCACCCCGTTGCGTTTCTGCAAATCCTTGAGGAACTGGTCGAAGGGCATCTGGTACATCATCGCCAGTTGCTGCGCCCGGCGCAGCGCGTCTTCCTGCGTCGCTGTGATTTTTTCCTGGTCGGCGATGCGCTGGACGAGGAACGCCAGCTTCACGCGCTCCTTGGCGCTGCTCGCGGCCGCGGAATAGATCTCGTCCTTCTGCGTCTCGATGAGTTCGCGCGCCACGCCGCGCTGCGTGTTCTGCCGCACCAGGTCATAGACCACGTTGCGCGTCTCGTTGGCCACCGCGGATTCCGGCAGGTCGAAATTCACCCGGCCCAGCAGCGCGCGGACCACTTGCGCGCGGATGGCCTTTGACTGTGAGTATTTCAGCTCGTTTTCCAGGTCCGTGCGGACGCCGGCCTTGAGCTTCTCCAGGTTTTCCGCGCCGAATTTCTTTGCCAGCTCGTCGTTCAGTTCCGGCAGGACTTTTTCCTTCACTTCGACAAGTTCCACTTCGTAGGCGCCCTTTTTGCCTTGCAGCTCGCGCGTCACAAAGTCGGCGGGGAAATCGACCGTCACCGTGCGCTTGTCGCCGGCTTTCGCGCCGGTGAGCTGCGCGGCGAAACCGGGAATGAACGATCCCTCCGTCGTCTCCACCCAGAAATTTTTCTGCTCGGTCAGGCCTTTCGCCGTCGGGGCGAGTTCGGTGATCGCCTTGCCTTCGCAGGTGCCCGTGTAGTTGACCACGGCGATGTCGCCGCTGGCCAGCGGGCGGGCCACCGTGTTGTAATTCGCGTGCTGGCCGCGCAGCAGGTCTAGCGCTTTTTCCACGTCCGTGTCCGTCACGGACTTCGATTCCAGCGTGGCCGGCAGCCCTTTGTATTCCGGGAGTTCAAACTCCGGCGCGGTCTCGATCGTGGCGGTGAACTGCAGGGATTGCCCCCGGCCGAACTGCACCTCCTCGATGTCGGGATAGCCGACCACCTGGAGTTTCTTTTCCTCGACCGCCTGGCGGTAGCTGTCGCCGACGAGTTTGCGCTTGGCCTCCTCGTTGATTTCCGCGCCGTATTTTTTCACGACCATCGGCAGCGGGGCCTTCCCCGGCCGGAAGCCCGGCAGCGCGGCCTGCTTCTGATAATCCTTCGTGATGGCGTCAAACGCCGTGTCCACGGCGGCTGCGTCCAGTTCCACCCGCACGAGCTTTTTGCACGGGGCCAAATTTTCAACGGATACGTTCACGGTTAAATATGTGTTAAACGAGCCGCGCAGCATAAATAACCCGCGGCGCAATGGCAAATTGTTTTGATGGCGCAAATCGGCCGGTTCCGCTTTGATGTGGGCGGCATGCCTCGGACGATTTTCATCACCGGCACAGATACCGGCGCCGGCAAGACGGTTTTGACCGCGTTGCTGGCGCGGTATTTGCGCGGCCGCGGGGTCCGCGTCGCCGCGCTCAAGCCGGTTTGTTCCGGCGGCCGCGCGGATGCGCTCGCCCTCCGGGCCGCGCTGGGCGGCGCGCTGGCGCTGGCGGAAATCAATCCGTGGCATTTTCGCGCGGCGGTCGCCCCGGCGCTGGCCGCGCGGCTGGCGCGCCGGCCCCTGCGGCTCGCGCCGGTGCTCGCGCGCCTCCGCGCCACCCGGCAAAAATACGATGTGACCCTTGTGGAGGGGGCCGGCGGATTGTTGAGCCCGCTGGGTGAGGATTTTAATTCCCGCGACTTGATCGTGGCTTTGCGGGCGCGGCCGGTGATCGTGGCCCCCGACCGGCTGGGTGCCGTGAATCATGTTTTGCTGACCCTCGCGGCGTTGCCCGGCTCTTGCCGGGCCCGGGCCCGGGTGGTTCTGGTGTCGCCGTCGGCACCGGATTCCGCCACCGCGTCCAATGCCCGGCTGCTGGCGCAGTTATTCCCGCCGTCGCAAATCTTCCGCCTGCCGTGGCTCGGGGCCGGGTTCGCGCTGGACGACGCCTGGCGGCGGCCGCGGGTGCGCCGCGTGCTTCAAAAACTGTTGCTTAATTCTTAGCGGGTGGCGCGTTGGTGGCGCGGAACGATTCGCGCCAGGGCTGGTGGGCTTTGTAGCGTTCGAGCCGGCCGCGTAGCGGCTCCAGGCCTTTCATCTGCGCGCCGGTGGCGAGGGTGAGCGCGTTTTGCGCGCAGGTGAGTGCGTTCGTGAAATCGCCGTTTTCGGCCAGCGCCATTCCCAGCACGTCAAATACCATCGGCTGGCTGCCGCCGGCCAGCCGGTTGGACTTCGCCGCGAGGGTCAGCGCGGCCCGGCCGTCGCGCGCGGCCCCGTTTTCGTTCGCGGCGAGGACGCGTGCGGTGTAGGCCAGGATTTGATAATCGTTCGGCGCGAGCCTCAGCGCGGCGCGCAGTTCGTCCACCGCCGCCTCGTCGCGGCCCTGCTTCAGCAGCCCCTTCGCGGTTTCGACGTGCGGCCACGGATACTGCGGGTCCAGCCGTTCCGCTTCGGCAAATTCCTGCCGCGCCTCGCGGTATTGGGCGAGCGCGGTCAGGTCGCTGCCGGCGGCATTGTGCAGCACCGCGCTGCCGGGGCGCAGACGGATGCCTTCGCGGTATTCGGCCAGCGCCTCGGCGGGCCGGCCCAGCTTGTCCAGCACGCTGCCGAGATTGTGGTGCAGTTGATAGCGGCCGCCTTCCAGCTTTTCGGCCTGCCGGTAGGTTTCCAGCGCTTCCGGATGGCGGTTTTGCTCCTCCAGGGCAACGCCGAGATTGACCAGCGCGACGTCATTGTTGGGCGTCACGGCCGCGGCCCGGCGGAACAGCGTTTCGCTGTCGCGCCAGAATTGCAGTTGAAATTCCGTGGCGCCGACGCTGCCGGCCAGCAAAATCAGGATTGTGCCGGCCCGGACCGGTTTTGGGATTCGGAACCGCTCCGCCAGGTCCTGCGCGAGAAAAACCGCGGCCAGCAGGAATCCGATCGATGGGATGTAGGTGTAGCGGTCGGCCATCGCCGTGCCGCCGACCTGCACGAGCCCGATGACCGGCACCAGCGTCCCGAGGAACCACAGCCAGCCGGTGAGCAGATACGGCTTGGCATTCCGCTCGCGCCAGACCGCGGCGGTGATCAGCGCCAGCGCCGCCACGGCCGTCGCCACCTGGAGCGCCGGGATTTTCAGGGGCAGCGGATAAACCGCGCAAAGGTGGGCGGGCCAGAAAAAATTCAAAACGTAGTTCGCGACGGCGACCGGGGCGTTTTCCAGCCGGTAGCGCAGCGAAACCTTTGCCAGCGATACGACCGCCTCGCCCTGGTGCTGCGCGAAAAAAGTGACGACGCAGGAAATCGCGGTGAGCAGGAAGAATGGCCATTTCTCCCTGACCAGTCGCCAGTTGCCGCTTGCCGGTGGCGGCTGGCCTGGTTCCCGGCCGGCAACCTGCAACTGGCCATTTGCCACCCGCTTGAGCGGCCAGAAATCCAGCAGCAGCATGGCGAACGGCAGCGTGACGAGCATCGGCTTGGCCATGAGCCCCAGCGCAAATCCGAGCAGGCTCGCTGCGTAGTAGGTTCTTGTTCTGACCTCTGACCTCTGGCCTCTGGCCTCGGTTTTGTTCGCTCTGGCCGCCGCCGCATATTTCGCGTAGGCCAGCAGTGACAGCAGGGCGAAAAATGTGCTCAGCACGTCCTTGCGCTCCGCGATCCATGCCACGGACTCCACGTGCAGCGGGTGCCAGGCGAACAGCGCGGCGACCAGCGCCGCGGCCCCGGTTCTTCCCGTCATCCGCCGCAGCAGCGCGAACAGCAGCGCGGCGTTGGCGGCGTGCAGGAGGATGTTCCCGAAGTGGTGGCCGCCCGCGTTCAGCTGGAACAGCTCGCAATCCGCCATGTGCGAGAGCCAGGTGAGCGGATGCCAGTTGCCGGCGTGGAACGCCGTGAACGCCCAGCGGAGGTCCGTCCCCGTCAGGCCGTTTTTCACGAACGGATTCTGGGTGATGTATTCGTTGTCGTCGTAATTCAGGAAGCCGTAGCGGGTCGCCGGCAGGAACACGGCGAGCGTGGCGAGGGCCAGCAGCAGGGCGATCAGGCGCGGGCGAGACATGGCGTTTGTTGTAAGCGATTTTCCGCCGCCGGCAAAGCGGATTCATTTTCGGTCCCCGCTCTCGTTTGCGGAAAATTTTGGGTCGCGCGAAGGCCGCGCCGCCCGCCGCCGGCAAAAACTGCTTGTCTCCGCCGCCTTCGCGGGCTTCGCGCGAAATCGGCCACGGCCCATTTTCGCTTAAAAAAGATTTTGCAATTTTACGGGCGCGGGCTGATAATTTGCGGCGGCGGGCCAAAGCTCGGAGTTCCGCCACTTGGCCTAAACCGGTTCCTCACCACCAAGTTTTTATTTTTATGAGCGGGTTACCTTTTGCACTCATCGCAGCCGCCACCAAGCAGGTGGAGCTGCTTTACGTTTGGGATCAGGCGAGACCGGAAGCCAAGGTCATCATCGTCCTCCTCTTCATTTCCTCCATCGCCGTCTGGTGGATGATGATCTTCAAGGTCGTCCAGATGCGGCGGGCGCGGAAGCTCAACTCCTTTTTCGGCGACGAGTTCACCGGCCAGAAAACCGTGCTGGAGATGTTTGACCGCAAGCTGCAGGTGGAGGGCTGTCCGCTCTACGCCGTCTATCAGGCCGGCTGTGTGCAGCTCGATTCGCGCCTGCGCGGGCCGAGCGGTGAGCGCGCCAAGCAGCAGATCAGTCTCAAAAACATGGAGCACATCAAGCGCGCCATCGAGAATGTCGTCGCCAAGGAGTCGCTCAAGCTGGAGTCCGGCCTGATCCTGCTGGCGATCGCCGTCAGCGGCGCGCCGTTCATGGGGCTGCTCGGCACCGTCTGGGGCGTGATGAGCACGTTCGCCGGCATCGCCCAGTCCCCGCAGGGCGCTTCGCTGGCCGTCATGGCGCCCGGCGTTTCCGCCGCGCTCGTCACCACCGTCGCCGGCCTGCTCGTCGCCATCCCCTCGATGTTCGGCTACAACTGGCTCGTCCACAATCTCCGCGCGTTCACCGTGGAGCTGGATAACTTCGCCCAGGAGCTCGTCTCCAAGATGGAAACCGAATTCCTGGCGGACGAGTGAGTTGCCGGTTGCAAGGTGCGGATTGAAAAACCATGGCTACGGTTCGACAGTTTGAAGATTTGAATGTCTGGCAGGATGCCCGGCAGTTGGTCGTTGCTATCTATACGGCGTCAAACCTGCGGGCATTCAATCAGGACTTCGGCCTGCGCGACCAGATTCGGCGGGCGGCGGTTTCCACCATGTCAAACATTGCGGAGGGGTTTGAACGCGGCCCGCGCAAGGAATTTATCCAGTTTCTGAATATTGCCAAAGGGTTGAATGGTGAAGTTCGTTCGCAGCTTTGTGTCGCCTCGGATCAAAAATACCTCGGCGGGAAAGAATTTATATCGTTGTCCGATTCCTCGGTTTTGTTGTCCAAGAAATTGGCTGCCTTCCTTCGCTACCTTGAGGGCTACGCGGCGGATTCCTGGGGGAAAAAGTCCGCGCGTCCCGCCGCCAACCAGCAACCTTCAACCAGTCACTTGCAACCGGCATGAGACGTTTTTCCCAACGCAGCCATCTCGTGACGTTGAGTGACATCAACATCACCCCGTTGCTGGACCTGGCGTTCGTGCTGCTCATCATCTTCATCATCACCACCCCGCTGCTGACCCAGAGCATCGAGTTGAAGCTGCCGCAGGGCGGCAAGATGGACCAGAAGCCGACCCGGAACGACATCCGCACGGTGGAGATTTCCAGCACCGGCTACTACAAGCTCGAAACCGTGCCGCGGTCGCTGCCGCAGATCATCGCGCAGCTCGCCCGGGATTTTCGCAATAATCCGAACCTCGTGATTTTCATCCGCGCGGACAAGGACTGCAAATACGACCTCGTCGCGCAGCTGCTGGATGGCTGCAAAAACAACGGCCTCTCGCGCTACTCGCTGCGCACGGACCCGACGCCCAAATGAACCGTCTGCAAAAAAAATGTCTCATTGCCGCCGCCGGCACGCACCTGCTGCTCGTGGTGGTGCTCCTGTGCTCCGGCTTTGTCACGTCCAAGCCCCGGGTGGACGACCTCCCCCCGATCACCGTGATTCCGGATAAACTGATTGATGAGGCGTTCAGCAGCGGTGTGAAAAATCCCACCCCGCCGGCCCCGACCCCGCCGGCCCCCGTGCCCGCGCCCCCGGTGCCCACGCCGCCCGCGCCGAAGCCCGTGGAGCCGGTCAAACCGGTTGAACCCGTCAAGCCGCCGGATCCGGTGCCGGTGAAGCCGCCGGATAAATTAAATCCCGACGAATTGACGCCCGTGCCTCCCAAGCCCAAGCCGCCGACGCACGAAATTAAGCCGGATTTGACCAAAAAGATTGTCCGCAAGGTGCCGGTCGCAACCCCGGACAATACCGAGGCGGAAAACGAGGCCCGGCTGCAAAAGCAGCGGCGCGATGCCCGCTTGAAGGCGATTGCCAGCGCGGCGCATGCCATCGAGGCCAATTCTTCATCTTCCACGCGGATCGAGATGCCCGGCAACAGCACCGAGTCCTATGCCAATTACGCGGCCGCCGTCAAAAGCAAATACGAAGCCGCCTGGACTCCGCCGGATGACTCGTCCAGCGACGATGCCAATGTGAAAGTCACCGTGACCATTGGCCGCGACGGCACCGTGATTTCCGCGCGCATCCTCGATCGCTCCGGCGATTCCAAGGTGGATGCCAGCATCCAGCGGACGCTGGACCGCGTGACTTTCGTCGCCCCGTTCCCGGACGGCGCGAAAGAGAGCGAGCGGACGTTCATCATCAACTTTAACCTCAAAGCTAAACGGATGCTTGGTTGAGCAAGACCGTTACCATGAACCGGCTCCATAAAAAATGTTTCGCTGCCACCGCGGGTCTTCACTTGCTGCTGCTGGTGATTTTGCTGGCCGGTGCGGCCTTCTTCACCCCGCCGCCCCGGGTGGACCCCGCCCGGCCGGACGCTGGGCCGATCGTGATTTATCCGGACCTCCCCTTGACGGGTCAACCGCCGGTCAACACACCGGAAACTTCGCCTGTGACGGTCTCGCCCAATAATTCCAGGCCTCTGGCGGCCCCCGCCCGGGCCACGCCGTTGTCCGGCGGCAAAATTGATTTGATTCGGGTCACGCGCCAGCCTCCTCAGCCGCCGGCGGCGGTGAACCACCTGGATTTGGTGGCGCCGGGCTCGCTGCGGGAAACCTGCGACCAGGTGCTCAAGGATCTGAACCGGCAATTAGCCCCCGGCACCCAGGTGGCGATGCCGGGTCCGGGCTCCGGAGCTGCGGCGGATTATGCTGCCACGGTCAGGCGCCATTTCGAAGCCGCCTGGATTCCGCCGGATGACTCGTCCAGCGACGATGCCAATGTGAAGGTCACCGTGACCATTGGCCGCACTGGCTCCGTGATCGCCGCGCGCATCCTGGATCGCTCCGGCGATTCCAGGGTGGATGCCAGCATCCAGCGGGCCCTGGACCGCGTGACTTTCGTCGCCCCGTTTTCGGACGGCGCGAAAGATAATGAACGGACGTTCATCATCAACTTTAACCTCAAAGCCAAACGGATGCTCGGATGAAAAAAATAATTGTCAGCTTTCTAACCATCGGCCTCGCCACTGTCGCCCTCACCGGCGCGCGGGCGCAGGAAATCAGAATTGAAAACGTCATTAATATTCTCGGCCAGGCCAGGCCCATTCCCGTCGCGCTCGACGGATTTACGGGCGAAGGGGCCGAGGTTTTGAAATTCGATCTGTATGTGCAGGGCTTCAGCTTTGTCACACCCGACGCGGCCCAGTATTTGATCCATGGCAGCGACGCGGGCAGCGTGGCCGGCACCGTCACGGATAAGTTCGCCAAGCGCGTGATGTTGTCGCGCAGCTACAACGGCGCGAGCCTGCGGCGTCAGGCCCACACCTTCGCGGATGAAATCGTCGAGACCATTCAAAACAAAAAGGGTGTCGGCCTCACCAAGATCGCGTTCAAGGCGCAGCCGTCGGGCTATGGCCCGGGCGAAATTTACATCGCCGATTTCGACGGCCACGGCCCCCAGCGCATCACCACCGACAACGCCATCGTCGCCAAGCCCGCTTGGGCCCCGGGCCGGCTGGCGCTGTTCTATACCTCGTATGTGCGCAGCAATCCGGATATTTATTACCATAGCCTGTCCACCGGCCAGCGCCGCGTGATCGCCGGTTATTCCGGCCTGAACACCAGCGCGGCGGCTTCGCCGGACGGGGCGAAGATCGCCATGGTGCTGAGCAAATCCGGCAGCGACAACATCTGGGTCTGCGGCGCCGACGGCTCGGGATTGAAGCGCCTCACTACCGGCGTGCAGGATTCCTCGCCCTGCTGGTCGCCGGACGGCCAGTGGATTTGTTTCGCGACGGAAATCGGCGGCCGCCGCCGCTTGGCGAAGGTGGCCGCCTCTGGCGGGGCCGTGCAAACGCTCAACACCGCCGGCGTGTCCAACCCCACCGAGCCCGACTGGTCGCCGGACGGCAAGTGGATCGCCTTCACGCGGCAGTCGCGCGACTTCGACATCTGTGTGATGTCGGCGGACGGCAAGGTGCCGCCGGTGGTGCTCGTGCGCGGCGAAAATCCGTCGTGGGCCCCGAACTCGCGGACCCTCGTGTTCAACCACGATATCGGTCATCGGGATGTGTTGTCTGTGCTTGACGTTTTCACCAAACAATACAAGGATTGTGCGCGAGCGACAGGAAGCGATTCCCAGCCGGCTTGGGCGAAATAGATTTCCATTTCGTGGCAGAACTTTAACCGCAACTTTTAACCGAAGATAAAATTATGAAACTAAACCAAATTGTTTTTCCGCTGGTGCTCGCGCTGGTCGCGTCGCTGGCCGTCACGGGCTGCAAAAAAGGCCCCGTCAAAACCACCATCATTCCTGGGCATAATACTAGCATCGTTGGCCCAGGTAATGGGCCGGAAACTGTGCCGCCCGGTGGCGTTATCCCTGGTGGCGAAGGCCCTGGCGGTGTTGACAGAGGCCCTGGCGGCGGTCCGCTTGTCGATAATCGCACGGAATTTGATAAGATGACCAGAGACCCGGCGGCGCTCGCGCCCTACACCGTTCATTTCGCGTTTGACAGCGCGGTGGTGCTGAACAAGGAGCAGGCCAATATCGCCTCTGTGGCGCAGGCGCTGACCTCCAGCCCCGGCGACAAGCTGTTCATCGAGGGCAACTGCGACGAGCGCGGCACCCAGGAATACAACCGCGCGCTCGGCGAACGCCGCGCGCTGGCCCTCCGCGAGGCGCTGGTGAAAAACGGCATCGACCCGGAGCGCATCCGCACCATCAGCTACGGCAAGGACAAGCCGGAGGATCCCGGCCACGACGAAGCCGCCTGGGCCAAGAACCGCCGCGGCGTTTTCATCCTGCTCCATCCCAAAGCCGGGGTTTGATTCCCGATCCAGCTTAACCACGAAGGCCGCGTGCAAACGCGGCCTTTTTTCTTAATCACCCGAAAACCAAACTTGGCGGATGGTGTGGGCTGATTGGTGTTTATGGTGGGGCGAGCGTCCCCGCGAGCCGTGCCTTGGCGATGGGACGGCGGAGCGCGCTATCCTTGCCATGAGTCACCGGTTCATTTTTGGTTTCCGTGTTGAATATCCCCGCCCGCCGTCAATTTCCGCCCGGCCGGCTGGCGGGGCACCGGTTTTGCGGCTTTACTTGGCTCCCCGATGGGCGTAAGGTTCCGTTAGATTGAATTATTTTATGAATGCAATGCTGGCTGGAATTTTTGGTGGCTGGGAAATCGTCCTGATTCTCGCGGTCGTGCTGATTTTGTTCGGCGCTAAAAAACTGCCGGAGCTGGCCAAGGGGCTGGGCACGGGCATCAAGGAATTCAAGAAGGCCACGCGCGAAGTGACCGAGGAAATCCAGAACGCGCCGGCCGAGCCGGCTGCCAAGCCCGCGCCGCCCGCACCGCCTGCCCAGGCGATTGCGCAGTCTTCCACTCCGCCGAATCCGCCGCCCGCCTGACGGCCGGCTTCTGGCATGGCAGGTGACTCTGAATTCGAACCTTCCGACGAGACGGCCGAGGGCGGCCCCGTCAAATCTTTCCTTGAGCATCTCGAGGATTTCCGCTGGCTGCTGATCAAGTGCTCCGTGGTGGTCGCGGTCGCCATGCTGGTCTGTCTCATCGGGGCCAATTACGTCATCGGCGTCATCAAGTGGCCGTTGACCCGCGCCAAGGTCAGCTGGCCGGGCACCAATCAGGTGGTCAGCGTCAGCTTCGGCTCCACTCATCTGGGCAATTATCCCGTCACCCCGGAGCAGCAGCATCTGCTCGGCACCGGCACCAACCGTTTCGCCGCCCTCGCCGTCGAGCCGTTCACGCTCGGCACCAACCAGTTTCTCGGCTGGCGCCTGACCAACGATCCCGCCGCCCTCGCCGACATTCAGCGGCTGCATGTGGATCTGGTTAACCTGACGCCGGCGGGCGGGTTTTTCGTCGCGTTCCAGGTCGCGTTTTACGGCGGCATGGTTCTGGCCGCGCCGTTCCTGATGTATTTCATTGCGTCCTTCGTCTTTCCGGCGCTGCGGCTGAAGGAGCGTAAATACATCTACCGCGCCCTGTTCATCGGCGGCGGGCTGTTTCTGGTCGGGATTACGTTCTGTTACTTCATCCTCATGCCCGTCGCCCTCGCGGCGTCGCAGATGTATTCGCAGTGGCTCGGCCTCGGCGCGCTCCAGTGGCGCGCGGAGGAATACATCAGCTTCGTCTGCAAATTCATGCTCGGCATGGGCCTCGGCTTCGAGCTGCCGGTGGTGATCCTGACGCTGGTGAAGATCGGCGTCCTGAACTACGCCACGCTCCGGGCCATGTGGCGCTACATGATCGTCATCGTGCTGGTGCTCGGCGCCCTGCTCACCACGCCGGAAGTCATCACCCAGATCCTCATGGCCGGCCCGCTCTATCTGCTTTACGAAGTCACCGTCTGGATCGCCTGGTATTGGGATCAGCCGGACCGGGCCCGGGCGCGCCGGACCCTGTGGCTGGCGTTGTTTTTGATCGTGGCGCTGGGCTGGCTCGCCTGGAGATTTGGCTGGCCGCTGGTCGCCCGGCATTTGAACGGCTGACGGCGGAATCCTCCCGCCCGCTCGAAAACGCGCTTTACAAGCTGGGGAATCGGCGTAAATTCACACCACCAATCTGAACACCGTATGCGCAAAATGATTCTTCCTCTCGCCGCCGCGCTCGTGGCGGTGCTGTTCTCCGGCTGCACCGGCCCCGAACAGAAACTCGGCCGCGGCCTGAGCAACAGCTACGAGCTCGTCCGTTGGGGCGAAATGCGCGCCTCCGTCGAGCAGAACACCCTGATGGGCCGCCCCGGCGATGGCTATTACGGTGTCATCCACGGCTTTGACCGCTCGCTCCAGCGCGCCGGCCTCGGCCTTTACGAGGTCGTCACGTTCCCGCTGCCGTCCTACCAGCCCATTGCCACGAAGAGCTTTGCGCCTGACCCGGTTTTCCCGATCAGTTACAAGCCCGGCCATGTTTCCGACCCGTTGTTTGACACCGATACCTATACCGGTTTCAGTGGCGGCGACGTCGCGCCGTTCATGCCCGGCAGCCGGTTCCAGATTTTCGAGAACTGACCGTGAATGTTTTTCAGCGGACGCGCCAGCATCTCCTGTTGGCGCGTTTTGCTTTTCCCGGCCGCCGTCTGGAAATTCTCCTTTGTATGTTTCGTGGTTAATCATCTCCCGCCATGCGCCTTGAAAAAAAATCGCCCTGCAAGGTCAACCTCATCCTGAACATCCTCGGCCGGCGCGCCGACGGCTTCCACGAGCTGGAGACCGTCATGCAGCCGGTGAACCTCTGTGACGGGATGACGTTTGAACGCGCGGGGGCGGGCCTGCGACTGACGTGCAGCCATCCGGAACTGCCGGCGGACGCGAAAAATCTTGTCCACCGCGCCGCGACCTCGTTTCTGGCCGCCGCAAAAATTACCGATGGCGTCCGCATCCACCTTCAGAAAAACCTGCCGCTCGCCGGCGGCATCGGCGGCGGCAGCGCCAATGCCGCGGTGACGTTCACCGCCCTCAACGAGCTCTTCGGCTCGCCGCTGCCCCTCGAAAAGCTCCACGAACTCGCCGCCGCGCTCGGCTCGGACGTGCCCTTCTTCCTTTATGACCGCCCGGCGCTCGCCACCGGTCGCGGCGAAAACGTGCGGCTGCTCGATAATTTCCCCGCCCTGCGCGGCCGGGCCTTTTTCCTCGTCCATCCCGGCTTCGGCATCTCCACGCCGTGGTCGTATCAGCATCTGTCGCGTTTTCCCGCCGCCTTGAACGGCGCGGCCGGCCGCGCCCAGGAATTGGTCGGGCGGCTCCAGACGGATAATTTGGCCGCCGCCGCCGGCGCCTTTTATAATTCGCTCGAGGCCCCCGCCTTCGACAAGTTTCCCGTGCTGTCGCTCTATCAGGAGTTTCTTCGCGGGCAGGGCGCGCTGGTCGCGCTCATGTCCGGCAGCGGCTCCACCACCTTTGCCCTCGCGGAAAACCTCGCGGCGGCGGACGCCCTCGCGGAAAAATTCAAGTCCCGGTTCGGCGCCAACGGCTGGCTCGCCACGGTGGAAATTTGAGGGTGGGGCGAGTCACTCCGCGCGCGCCGTCTTGGAGTTGGAAAAAATTTCGCGGCAATAATCGGCGCGGTGGACTTTGCCGCTTGAGCTGCCATGGCCGCGGCTGCTCAGGTGATTTTGTCCAGGACGGCCCGCTTGATCCTAGAAACCGCAGTTGGACTTCAACCGGTCGGGGTTGGGGCGGTTTGCGCGAGCCATTCCAAGGGGTCATCGGTGGTTTGACGGGAGAGCAGGCGAAGAAAACTGCCTTGGGCTTCCAACTGCGGCGCAGTTGCTGC
>CAIXBQ010000037.1 GCA_903917705.1 uncultured Verrucomicrobia subdivision 3 bacterium
CGGTCCTGGTTTCCGTCCATGAAATACCAATACACGCCCGGCCGGGCCGAATCCGGGGGCGCGGAGAAGTTCTTCGCCAGATCATCCGCAGCCAAGCCTGCGTTCGTTAGCGCGCAGAGCGCAGCGAGTGTCAGCATTCTCATCTTCATCATCTTAATAGATCGTTGATTGTGGATTTCATTTGAGGGTTTCCGAAAACCGCTGGTGCTGCTGGCGCAATTGCCGCAACCGCTCCTGCTGTGCCGGGTCGCTGACAAGATTGTTCATCTCCAGCGGGTCGCGGCGCACGTCGTAAAGCTCCTCCCGTTCCGGGCCGGTCTGATCCACATACACGGTATATTTCCAGTCGCGCGTGCGGACGCCCTCGGAACGTTCAATGTGTCTCGGCGGCGTGGGCGAGTTGCTGAAAGGATGTTCGTAGAAAAAACTTTCGCGGAACGGTTGGCCCGGATGGCGCAGCAGCGGCAAAAGACTTTGCCCCTGCATGGCCGACGGAATCGTCAAGCCGGCCAGATCCAGAATCGTCGGCGCCACGTCAATGTTCAACACCAGCTCGTCACACGTCTGGCCACGCCGGACAGCGGGCGCGCGCGGATCGAAAATAATCATAGGCGCGCGAATGGATTCCTCGTGCATCAGCCATTTGCCGAAGAAGCCGTGCTCGCCGGAGAAATGGCCGTTGTCAGAAGTGAAGATGACAACGGTATTGGACGCCAGCCCGCGCCGGTCGAGTTCGTGGAGCAGTTCGCCCACGCAAAAATCCAGCCCCTTGATGAGCCGATAATAGTCGCGCATCTCTTGGTTGCGTTCACCGTTCAGGTTGTCTGCCGATTTCACAAACCGCAGCCCCCGGTCGCTTTCGAGGGAATCGCGCAGAAATGGCGGCTGCCGCAGCGCCTCCGGCAGCGACACGTTGTCCCGGCGGGGAATGGCTTCCCCGGCGAAATCCTTGGCGAAACGCGGCGCGTAACCGCCCCACGGCACATGCGGCGCTTTCAGGCTGACCGACAGGCAAAATGGTTTATCGGTCGCGCGCTGGTCGAGGCAGGACCGAATTTTCGCCGGTATGAATTCCGTTTCTGCGTGAACCGGGTCTTTGAGCGCCGGATTCGGACCGGTTCCCTTGACGCCAAATGTATTGCGCGCTTCTGCCGGACAGGAGCAGAAGAAATTGGTGCGGTTGCTCGTGCCGTTGTTGGTGATGTAATTGCAGGTGCGCTCGTGCCAGTAAGCCGTCTGCCCCATGTCGCCGGCCCAGAAATCAAAGGCCGCGGCGCATTGCCGCACATAATTGGGAACCTCCGGATTCACGCCCCACTTGCCGATAAAGCCGGTGTAGTAGCCGGCCTGCCGCAACCGCACCGGATACGTCTCGGCGAGGTCGTGAAGCGGCGTAAAGAAACCATAGACGCCATTGCGGCGCGCATATTGGCCGGTGAGAATGGACGCACGGCTGGCACAGCAAATCGCGGTGGTGAGGAACGAGTTGTTGAACCGCGTGCCGCTGGCGGCCAGCCGATCCAGATTGGGGGTCTTGAGCAGCGGATTGCCCGCACAACTCATCGCATCCCACCGCATGTCGTCGGCCAGCACAAAGACGATGTTGGGGCGATAGGCTGTTGCGCCGTTAGACGCTGCGGCGAAGATAAACGTCAGACTGATCAACTTAAATGTTCCCCCCATCGTGCGCTTCATATTTTCAATTCCTCCGCTTTGAAAACGAGTCGTCCGGTGAACGCGGCGAGAGTGGCGAGTGCGAGCACAAGTCCAGGACATTTTGCAAAGGATAATTGATCATGGAATTCTCCGGTTATCTGATCGCGCCGCGCTCGCAAGCATAACGGCGGTGAGGAGAATTTGCTTCTTTATGTTCAGTTTTTCCATAGTTGCCAATGACACGCAAAGCTCAAAAACCCTTGGATGAAAGGTTCCCCCGGCCTGGCCGGGGAGACTCCGAGTTTGCCGGGTCAAAGAAGATGGCACTCAACGCGGCGTTTTCGCCCCGAACCTGATTGGCGCGGATGCGCACGGACTGGCGGCAGGAGTAAACCGCGTAGATGCCGCCATCCAAATCCGAAAAAACCTTCACCGGCGCAATCATCTTCAAGGTGTCGAGATCGAATAACTCTACCGCCATGCGCCGGCCACGGCGGTCAAAGTCGAGGAAGTAGAGGGCAAATTGATATTCGCGCGGGGACTTGAGCGCCACGTCCAGAACGATGCTCTGTTTACAGGGCTCCGGATCCCCGGTGAACAGCGCTGCTGCGGTGCGACGGCCTCCGTTACTGGCGTCAGCGGCAGGGACTCGTGGATCGTCCACAGCGGGCTTCCATTGGCGACCGGTGCCGCGCCGCGTGGTCACGGATTGGATATAATCCGGCAGGCGCACCCGGTTGGTGCCCGGAGCTTCGTAGCTGAAGAGCACGCAGCCATCGCGCCCGTAGGTGCCACCCCAGTTGCCACCGGTGCGGGTGTCTTGCGCCACGAACCGGGCCGGATAGACAATGGGAACATCCACAAACGGCTCGGGCCTGCCTTGGTATTGAACGGAGAAAGCATAGTTCCCCGGCTCGCAGCCATTGAGCCAGATAAAATCCTGATCCTCGGTCGCGGCACGAAGGGCCGCTGTGGGGTGAAACCGGCCGTCCCACACCGTCTGGCCATTCAGCGAGACAGACTTGATCACCCGCGCAGCCTTGGGGATGCCCACGCGCGCAACTGTGCCGAGAGGGATCTGCACTCGAGCATCGCCACTTTTGAGATCGAAACGGGCGCTAACCGGCCCGCGAGGCGTGGGGACGGTTCCCTCGACCCACGTCAGGTTACGACCCAGATGCGGGGCGATTTCCACTGCGGCAAAGCCCGGAGCCGTGGGTTTAATGCCAAGGATTTCCTCGGACAACCATTTCGTGACCCCCGCGCCCCACGGGTGCGCCAGGCTGGTATAGCCGACTTGGCAGTTGGGAACGGGATCATTCTTGCCGAGCGCTTGGTTCCAGGAGGGCCGGTAAACCTCAAAAAAGGTAGTCCCGCCGTATTCAATCTGGCCACCCCACTCGTCGCGCACCGCAGCGAGCGCCTCGTCGAAACGGTTCATCCGGGCCATGGCACGAATCACGAAGTATTCGTTGAAGGGTGAATAAGAGAGGCGGTTGACCGGGTCCGCGAATTCGCGGGCAAAGAGCCGCTCATTCTCGGCTGGCGTGGTGGCGCCCGCATCCACGGCCTCGGCAGCGGCGTGGAGGCCAAACTCGGCCAGCCACGCCGGCTCGCGGCGCAGTTCGGAGAGACGTTGTTCAAAGATCTGCTCGTAATGGCTTGCCAGATCGGCGCGGCCCTGCTGCCGCATCGCCCAGGCAAATTCCCGGCAGGTGCGGAGGAACAGCAGGCGGAAGGCGTTCTTGGTCTCCGGGCGGTCGGGTTGTTCAAAGCAGGCGCCCAGGCGTTCATCGTGCCCGTAGAAGGAGATGGGCGGGTTGGTGAAAATGGCATTGGCGTGAGCGAGCTTGGCTTGGACGTTGTCCAAGTGCTGCCCCAGGGCGGCGGCGTCTCCGCTGTATTTAAAATAGTCCAGCAGGCTGAGAATCCAGTAGAGCGAATAGCTCTCGATGCCGTTACTGACCCGGGCAGTTCGGTCGAGGTTAAGTTTCACGAAATCGCGGTTGCCGAAGGCCACGAGCGCGGCGGCCTGCGAGGTGTGCGCGTCGCCCGTCCAGGAGAACCGGTCACTGCGCTCCATGAGAATGGCGCCGAAGTAATCCTTGAGCAGGTTCACCTTCACGACATAGGCCCCGGTATACCAAATACGCGTGAGCAGGGGATCGCTGCATGCAAAATTGCCGTCGTAGTTGGCCGGTTTGATCTGACACACGGCGCGCACATCCGTGATGTGCCACGGCTGGCCGAAGGAGCGCACATGAATCCACCCGAAGCGCACGCCCTCGTATAACTCCTTGTTCAGCTCCAGGCGGTAGGTGTGACCGTGCTTGACCAGCGGCATTGTTTTCACCGGCGTTTGGGCGCCAACATTCACAATCGCGGGCTCGTTATACTCGCTGATGCTCGCCTCGACAGAGCCGTTGAGGTCGGGGCTGTCGAATTCGAGCCAGGCGGCGCTTTCCACGCCGAAGTCGAAGCGGAGCGAGCCGGTTCCCCGGACGGTGATGGCACCTTGGGCGGCCGTTGCAGCCGGGAGGTTATCGAACGCCGCGGTTGGGGTGGCGGCTACGCCTACAGGTCGAAGGACGTAGAGCTGCGGCTCGTCCGTCGCCTTTGGCTGCTGCCAGAGGTAGGCCACCAGCGGATCGGGCGATTCGGGCGCAGCGACGCCAGTGAAGCCGCCTCCGTGCAGCACCGGAAAAGGCTCAGAAATGGGGGGCGGCTCCAGACTTAACCTGACGGGGGATTCTGGCCGTGTCGGTTGGGTTTGGTTTGGCGGGTTGCTGAGTGGGCTCGAGGCTCCGCGCCCGCAATGAACGCAGCCGCTCAGTGCCAGAAACAGCGCCAGACCGGCGCGAAGGGGTTGCCGCTTCCGTGCGGCACGGACGCGTGCGGGGGAGTCGCCACCCAAAGCCTGTGGAAGAATGCCAGTGAATTTCATGTTTTTAAAATCGAATCCGAGCGGTGGAATCGGCGTAAGTTTGTTCACTCCCTATATGGGACAGGGGGAGCGACTCAAAACGCTCCCCCTGCCTGGCAGTGAGACCCGAGTTTACCAGCACCGGCCGGTTCGCTTACGGCAGGCGCATCCGATAGAACACCTGCGGCAACGCCGGATTGATTGTGATGCTCAGGTTGGTCGCGGTTTGCGAACCCGGGATATCAAACCAGGAACTCGGACTGGTCAGGCTCACCGAGTTCGATTGCACATACCAGCCCAAGTGCGACTCCGGCCAGGTGAGCGTGAGCACGCTTCCGCTCACGCCATACGTGATGTTCGTTGAATAAGTGGCGACAGCCGCTCCGACCCGCAAGCTGCCCGCGCCGCTGAGATAGGC
This sequence comes from uncultured Verrucomicrobia subdivision 3 bacterium, assembly GCA_903917705.1. Lineage (GTDB taxonomy): Bacteria > Verrucomicrobiota > Verrucomicrobiia > Limisphaerales > UBA11358 > UBA11358. Next base: position 4,998 of record CAIXBQ010000037.1, read on the forward strand.
GGGGTCGGTGGTGCTATTATAGACACCCGCAACCTTGTTGACACCGTTCAGCACGAGGGCGGCGACTTGGTTCGTCTCGGATCCGGCAAAAGCCAATTGCAACAGGCCAGCATTGGTCACCGTGATGGTCGAGCCCGCGGACAAGGTGGGCTGCTGGAGCACCAGCGTTCCGCCATTGACCGTGGTATTGCCGGTGTAGGTGTTCGTGCCGCTCAGGGTCAGCGTGCCCCCCGTGCCCAGCACGGTCAGACCGCCGCCGGGGCTGGCGGCGTCCTGCTGCAAGGCATTGGTAATCGCGACCGTATTGCCTTGGATATCAATCACCGCGCCTCCGCTTTGGATATAAACGCCGCCCAGGCCACCGATGAAATTCGCCGAGGCCCCGCCCGCTTGCAGCGTCCCTTGATTAAAGTTCACCCGGCAAGTGGCGTTGCTCATCGTGATATCATAGACGCTGAGGAAGCCGCCGTTGGCGATGGTCAAACTGTTATAATTGGCACTGTCGGAATTGGCCGCCAAACCCGGAGTGCCCAAATATAACGAACTGTAAGGGGCGTTCCAGGCCGAGCCAGTCCCGGTGACCAGCGCCAAGTTGTTGCTGCTCCCGTTGCCGACGATGATGCTGCCAGTGCTGTTCACGGTGCCGCCATTGGTGATGATCAAGCTGCAGGATGAGCCCAGGCTCCCGACAATTTGGATAACACCGCTGCAGTTCCAGACCGAGCCAGTCCCGGTGACGAGGACCGAGGTGTTGTTGGCGTTGGTCCCGTTGCCGATATAGCTCGACCCGCTGGCGAAAGAGCCGCCATTGCTGACGGTCAGGCTGTTGTTGGTCGCACCCGCGTTCCCCATGATTAAAAGGTTGGAGTTTTTCCAGACAGAGCCAGCCCCGGTGACCAGGGCCGAGTTATTGGCGCCAAGGTTGCCGATGTAGGTGGGGCCGGTGTTGGTGACCGCGCCGCCAGCGGCGATGGTCACTCGGTTGGATGCAGCTGTAGCCCCATTCCCAATGGAGAAGGTGGCGCCGCCGGTGCAGTTCCAGGCAGAGCCAGTCCCGGTGACCAGGACTGAGTTGTTGTTGCCATTGTTGCCGATGAAGACGCTGGAAGGAGAGTTGTAGATGCCACCATCGCTGATGGTCAGGCTGTTGTTGACCGCAGCCGCGCCCTGACCCATGGTTAAAGAGCCGCCGTGGGTGAAGGTGGACCCAGCCCCGGTGACCAGGACCGAGTTGTTGTTGTTTACGTTACCGATGAAGATGGTGACCGCGCCGAAGCTCTTGACGGTGCCGCCATTGGTGATGATCAAGCTGTTGGTGGCACCCGAATTTCCCGTGGTTAAAACGCCGCTGTAGTTGTTCCAGGCAGAGCCAGTCCCGGTGACCAGGGCCGAGTTGTTGTTGCCCCCGTTGCCGATGAAGTTACCAGCAGCAGAGTTGAAGCTGCCGCCATTGCTGATGGTCAGGCTGTTGTTGTTCGCCCCCGCAGCCCCGCCCATGATAAAAGAGCCGCTGTTGGTGATCGTGGACCCAGCTCCGGTCACCAGGACCGAATTGTTCTTGGCGGTGGCTGTGTTGCCGATGCCCAAGGCTCCGGAGCTGAAGCTCTTGGCGGTGCCGCCATTGGCAATGACCAGGCTGTTTGATGAACCCGCGTTTCCGGCAGTTAAGACACCGGTGCAATACCAGACAGAGCCCGCCCCGGTGACCAGCGCCGAATTGGCTATGGCGGTGGCGTTGGAACCGATAATGCCCTGTGCAACATTGGTCAACACTCCACCGCTGTTAATTTCCAGATAATTGTTCGTGCCGGTTCGGCCGACGTAATAGTTGGTGGCGCTATTGTTAAGCAGGGCGCCGCTGATGATATTGGTGGTGTTGTCCTCGGCATGAACGGATGACAGGCTCAGGGCACTGACCAAGCAGATTAGCGCCAGCAGTATTTTCGAGTGTGTTGGTTGACTCATACGGTTGATGGTTAAGGGTTGATGAAGCATATTTCGCTGCGTTGTTATAGTTTTTTTACACGGTTTTACGAACGTCATCAAGAATCCTAGCAATGCTTTGTGAAATGCCAATAGACACATA
>CAIXBQ010000038.1 GCA_903917705.1 uncultured Verrucomicrobia subdivision 3 bacterium
CTCTCCCCGTCCAAACGGGGAGAGGGCTGGGGTGAGGGGCATTGAATTTGAATCTGTCTTGGCCTCCTCACCCCAACCCTCTCCTCCTTTAAGGGAGGAGAGGGAGAAAAACATGTCAAAGGCATAATCCCGGAAAGAAGCCGGGCGGGCAGGGGGCGGAGTAACATTTTCATGGTGTCAATCGTCTCAGGTAGCATGCTGAAACAACTGGTTCGATTGATGGCGCGGCTGCTGACGGCGGCGGTGCTGGTGCGCGGGGCGCAGGCGGGGGGATTCCAGCCGATGTCTTTCACAGTGGACGGCGTGGCGCGCACGGCGATGGTGTATGTCCCGGCGCCGGCCGGCACCAACGCCTTGCCGGTGGTGTTCGTGTTTCACGGTCACGGAGGCAATATGCGGCAGGCGGCGAGGAGTTTCGCCATCGAGCGACACTGGCCGGAGGCGCTGGTGGTCTATATGCAGGGTCTGGACACGCCCGGCCAGCTGACGGATCCGCAGGGGAGCCGGCCCGGCTGGCAGGCGGCGGTGGGCGATCAAGGGGATCGCGATCTGAAATTCTTCGACGCCGTTCTGGCGCGCTTGAAGCAGGAGCATGCCGTGGATGCGAAGCGCATCTATGTCACCGGCCATTCCAACGGGGGCGGCTTCACCTATCTGCTGTGGCTGGCGCGCGGCAATCTCCTGGCCGCGGTCGCGCCGTCTTCTGCGGCGGCCCGGTATGCCGCCCGGCTGTCGCCCAAGCCTGCGTTGATCATCGGCGGGCAGAACGATCCGCTGGTGAAGTTTGTCTGGCAGCAGGGCACGATGGGTGCCGTGCGCAAGCTCAACGGCTGCGCGGCCGCCGGCGAGCCGTGGGACAAGCTGGGCACGCTCTATCCGTCCCCCGGCGGCACGCCGCTGGTCACGTTCATCTTTCCGGGCGGGCATGTGTTCAATCCCGCCGCCCCGGCCATGATGGTGAAATTCTTCAAGGAACATCCGGGCGAACCGGCGCCGTAAGCCGGCGGGCGGGCCGGAAACCCGGCCCCGCCGGCGTTGAACCGCCGGCGAAATTCCTGAAAATTGCAGTTGCATCCTGCGCCGACTTGGGGAATTGGTTTCATCGTATCAATGGCCAACGAAGGAGGTTTGGATATGACCACGAAACATACGGCCCCGGACGATTATCTGGGGCGGGAATTTGTCATCAAGCGGGAGTTCGCCGCTCCGCGCGAGCGGGTTTTCCAGGCGTGGACGGATCCCCGGCAACTGGCGCAATGGTGGGGGCCGGAAGGATTCACCAATCCGGTTTGCGAATGGGATGTGCAGCCTGGCGGGAAAATCCATGATGTGATGCGCGCCCCCAACGGGATGGAACATCCGATGGGGGGCGAGTTCCGCGAAATCGTTCCGCCCGAACGGCTGGTGCTGGTCTGCGGCGCGCTGGACGGGAGCGGCAAGCTGCTGTTTGAATTGTTGCATGACGTCGCGTTCGCCGGCCACAACGGCAAAACCAATCTCAAAATCCGGTCGCGCGTCACCCTGACCACCGCCGACGCCAATCAATACCTCGGGGGATATGAAGCGGGCATGACCTCCAGCCTGAAGCGGCTCGCGGAACTGGTGACCCGGCCCGCCCAACCGCTCGTCGTCGAGCAGACTTACCATGCGCCGGCGGCCCGGGTCTGGACGGCGCTCACGAACCGGGATGAAATGAAGCGGTGGTATTTCGACCTGGCGGAATTCAAGCCGGAAGCCGGCTTTGAATTTCAGTTCGCGGTGGAACACCAGGGTTTCAATTACGTCCACCAGTGCCGCGTGACGCAGGCGGTTCCAGGCCGGAAGCTCGCCTACACATGGCGGTATGCCGGCCAGCCGGGAGATTCGCTGGTGACCTTTGAACTGTTCGCCGAAGGCGGTCAGACCCGGCTGAAACTGACGCATGAAGGACTGGAAACATTTCCCGCATTGCCCCCGTTTGCCCGGTCGAACTTCCAGTCGGGCTGGACATCGCTCGTGGGCGAAAGCCTGAAACAATTTGTGGAAACCAACGACAAACCAAACTGACCCATTCAACCTATGACGATGACAACCAACCAATGCCTGGTGCAACCTTACCTGTTTTTTGAAGGCCGCTGCGAGGAGGCCATCGAGTTCTATCGCCTCGCGCTGGGCGCGGAGGTCGGGATACTGATGCGTTTCAAGGACAGCCCGGAACCGCCCCAGCCGGGTTGTGTGCCGCCGGGCTCGGAAAACAAGGTGATGCACGCGCGGCTCCAGATCGGGGGAACGACGATCATGGTTTCCGATGGCCGCTGCACGGGCCAGCCGGCTTTCCAGGGATTCGCGCTGTCATTCACGGTGCCAACGGAGTCGGCGGCGGACCAGGCGTTTGCCGCTCTGGCCGAAGGCGGGCAGGTCCAGATGCCATTGGCCAAGACCTTTTTCTCGCCGCGGTTCGGCATGGTCGCCGACCGCTTTGGCGTGTTCTGGATGGTTTACGTGGGGCCGTCAGCCGCGGCGGCAGTGTGACCCCAGGCCGTCTGGTCAGGCCGACTGGCGAGGCCGGGTGGCCGGGCCGCTTACGCCTTTTTGACGAAGCAGGCTTTCAGGCCGACGGCGATGCCGTCCACTTTGCAGGAGATTTCATGGTCGCCGTCGCCGAGGCGGATCGGCTTGGACTTCGAGCCGCCCTTGAGCACCTGCGAGCCGCCGAGCTTCAAGTCTTTGATGAGGATGACGCAGTCGCCGTCGGCCAGGACATTGCCGTGAGCATCCTTGACGACGCGCGGGCCGGCGGCGGCCTCAGGCTGGGTCTCGCGCGGCCATTCGTGACCGCAAGTGACGCATTCCCATTTGTCGGGGAATTCCAGGACTTCGGTCATTTCGCACATCGGGCAGGCAGGTTTGCTCATAAAGAATCAGCATAGCAGTTTTTCGCGGCGTGAATCAACCGCGCATTTGACCGTGCTCTGCGCCAGGCAGGCTTTGAACCGTGCCGGAGCCGCATTAGACACCGGGCCGCCCGGGGAATCACATTTTATCTGGCAGATTCGCGCTGGAAGCGTTCCGGTTCGAAGGGAGGAATATCCGCTTCAACGGATTTTCGAGGCTTCGTGATTTCTTTTGCCACAGTCGGTCGCACCGGCGCACTTTCGATGCGCGGTCAGAAACGGCTACGTGACCGAGACTTTGATGACGACTTTCCGGACGACCGAGGAACAGCCGTATTCAAGGCCGGGGGCGTGGCCGTCTTCGGGAAAGAAGATGGTGAATTCACCGGCGCTGAGATGGATGGGCGTGGTCCGCGCCGGCATGGCATAGAACGCCACATCCTTATCGGGTTGATGCGGCTGGGTGACTTGCAGCGTGTGGATCGGCGCCCAGAGCAGCGTTTCCACGCCGGCCTGAATGAACTGGATGTCAATGTAGCGCCGGTGCGACTCGAAGGTTCCCTGCGCCGCCGGCTTGGTGGTGTAGGTTTGGACGAGGGCGAAGCAGTTCTCGCCCTCCAGTTCGTAGCGGCCGACGGGCTGGTCGGCCGGCAGTCGTTCCAGAAAGTCAAACGCGGCGGCGAAGCGCGGGCCCAAGCCGGTGTAGCGGCGGCAGTGGGCCAGTGTGTCAGTGATCATATTGTTGGATGGCGCTGCCGGCCGTGCCGGCAAAGGCGGATGCCAGTGTTCAAGAGCGCGGAAGCAATGAAACATGATGCCAGTTGGGATTCAAGTAAACTTGTGCTATATTGAGCCAAAGACCTCCCCCGGGGGGATAAACATCACACAACCGGTTTTCCCGGTGAAAGGAATGGGGATGTTGCCGCCGATGGTCGGAAATGCAGTGGCCGGTCGGAAAACCGCATTGATTGTGGAAGGGGGTGCGATGCGCGGCGCGTGGGCGGCGGGGGTGCTGGGTTATCTTCAGGAACGCGGCCGCCGGCAATATGATCTGGTTTATGCGGCCTCATCGGGCGCCTGTTCGGCGGCATATTTCGTCGCCGACATGTGGGAGCCGGGTCTGGTCATCTGGCGCGAACTGGCCTGCAAGGTCGTCCGCAAATCCAATTTCCTGCGGCACAAACCGATCATTGATCTGGCCTATCTGGTGGACCATATCATCCGGACGCGCGTGCCGCTTTCCGTGGCGGCGCTGCAAAAGGCGCCCACGACATTTTACATCGTGCTGACCGACTGTCAGACGGGGGAGCCGGTGTATTTTCACGCCTGTGACGAACGCGTGTTTGCGGCGTTGCGCGCCACGTCCTCCATGGCCCTGGCGACGCGGGGGGTTGATTATGTGGATGGCCAGCCGTTCGCTGACGGCGGGGTGGCGGATCCGATTCCCCTCCGCCGGGCGATTCAGGATGGCGCGACGGACATCACCGTGGTGCTCACGCACAATCCCGCTTTCCGGCTCAAGCCGATTCCGCACTGGATGGGGAAGCTGGCGTACCCGGAATTCCCCGCGGTGGCCCGGGTCTGGACGGCCCGGCAAAACGTCAATTACAACGCCGCCCTCGACTTGATGAAACAGCCGCCGGCGGGAATCCGGCTCCGGGTGTTCCGGCCGCTCCAGCCGCTGCCGGTGGGTGCCTTCACCATCGAGCCGAAACAAATCGCCGCCGCCCTGACCATGGGCCATGACGAGGCGCTGCACCAAATGGAAATCATGGAGGCCAAACCGGTGGACGATTTGATGCCATGACGGGAGATGCTTTTGCGCCCGGAATCCCGGTTGACTGGTTGGCAGGGACGGACACAAACCGCCGCAATCCGGCGGCAATGGTCAGAGTTGCGAGGCGGCGGTGCGCTTCAGCATGACCTTGATCATGCCGATCATGTTGTCCTGGTACTGCGGGTCAGCCTGCAACTGTTTCCAGACGGGATCGGCGCCAAATGCCGACCAATGCTGCTTGTGCTCCTCCAGGTTAACGCCGCAGGTCAGGTAGGTCAGGCTGGGCATGGTTGAGCCGACCAGGGTGCGACCATAAAAAATCGGGGCGAGACCGACGGCTTTCATCGTGGTGATTTCGCCGCTTTCGAACATCTTGATCTTGTTCAGGCCCTTTTCCTCGCTGGGGCTTTTGTAGGTGCGCAATTCAAACACGTTCGGTTTTTTCTCCGCTGGCGGCACGGAAAGATGCTTCATGCCGTCGAATGCCACGAGGAGGGAGCTTTCGAAGCGGTCGAATGCGGGATTGGATTTCGGCGCGGATAGAAATTCAGCGGCGGCTTTCTGGTAAATGGCATCGGCGGCGAGCCGCGCGGGAATCGAGGCAAAGATTTCCACGAAGTCGCATGGGATGAGGACGTAAATCTTGTTGGTGGGCAAATCTTCCTGCCCGGTGAAAACTCCGACCGGCTGGATGCCGATGCGGTTGTAGGCCGGAACCGCCGCCTGCTGCCAGTAGTCAATGATCCGATGCTGTTGGGTTTCCGACTGCGTGGTGTAAACGCGCAGCTCGTAATATTGAGGCCGGCTGGCCTCCGCCGCCGCCGCGGGGGACGGATTGCCGAACACAGCGATCATGGCGGCAAAAGCGATTGCCGTTGGGGAAAAGATGCGGGAAATCATAAAAGTGTGATGTGCGGATTCAGACGGAAGGAAGCGGACAAAGTTACAGGATCAGCGGTTCCGGCTGGCCATGACGAGGAACCGGGGGCCCGCCAATCGCTGGCCGGTGAACCTGGGAGGGACGGTGAAAAAAAGGTCAAGAAAAACTGCCTCTCCGGTTTTTTACGTCAGAGAGACAGGGAAGTGCATTCGCTCACTTTTTCTTGCCGAGGGATTGCTTGGCGGCGACGGCGGCATTTTTCTTCTGGCTGTCGCTGCTGGCTTTGGCTTGTTTTTGTGAGGATTTCTTCTGGTTTGATTTCGGGGATCTATCGCCCATGGTTTTATCTTTCGTTAACGGGTTGACTCCCCTGCGGTATGACAGTTTCTCCGGAGGGAACGCTATCGTGCTTGCCGGACTGGCGATTGTAAATGATGGAGGCGAATTATTTGACCGGGCGTCTGACCTGCACCTCGACGCGGTAAGTGAGTCGGACGAGCAGATCGCCTCGTCCGCCGCGCGGTTTGGGCAATCCTTCGCCGGCCAGGCGAACAACCTCATGGCGGGCCGCACCGCGCGGAATCGGGACCCGCAGCATCGCGCCGTATATTCCCCGGATCGTTTCCACGCCGCCCTGCCTGGCGCGTTCGGGTTTGATTTTCAAGTCGCAGCGCAGATCGGAGCCGCGCACTTTGAAACGAAAATGCGGCAGCGCGCTGATGCGGAGCTGGATGAAGCCGCCGGCAAAGGGTCCGCTGCGCGGGAGCCGGAAACGGGTGCCGGGTGCGGTTCCCGGCGGAATGACGAGTTCGTAAAGTTCCGGCCCGGCGGGATTGGCGGGGTCGCTGACGCGGATTGCACACGTTGTGCCGCGCAGGAAATCTTCAAGGCGAAGCCTTGCCTCATGGGAAATGTTCCGCTGGGTTTTTGACGGGCGGGTGGTCGCGGCGGATTTCCTGGCCGGATCGAGTCCGGCGTCATAGGCGCGTCGGCGTTCCGGGTTGCCGAGCGTCTCGTAGGCTGCGTTCAGCGCCTGGGTGTGCCCGAGGGCTGTGGGCGAACCGGGATTGAGATCGGGATGAAGCTGCTTGGCGAGCAACCGGTAAGCATCGCGGATCTGCGCGAGCGTGCACCGGCAATCCAGGCCAAGCGTGGCGTAGTGGTTGGGTTCAGCGGTTTGCAAGATCCCGGCTTGCCACCTCGGCGGAATTGGTTGGGAGGCAGAACCTGCCTCTCCTGAGGTTTGAATTCAGGAGAGACAGCAGTTGGCCGAAGACTACTTCTTCTTGGCGGCGGCCTTTTTGGGCGCGGCTTTTTTCGGAGCGGGTTTGGTTGCTTTTGATTTAACAGCTTTTTTAGCCATAATGTTTATTCGAGTTTTCGTTTTCTTGTGTGCGGAATGGTTGTTTCCCCGCAGCCGCCGGCATCATGTGCCGTGCCGGGGGCGTTGTAAATGACCGAAATAAATCATTTTTCACGGCGGGCGGCGGGACGGCGCGGAAACGGGGCTGTTTGCGGGGCTGTTTATTTATGAATATAATGCTTGCGCTTTGGCGGAACCGGTTTACTGTGCTGTCATCTGTTAGATAGCTTGTCAGTCCCACGGCATGGTAAATCTTCAAGTGAACTTGTTTCAGTGATGATTTGAAATCCGGTAATCGGAAACAGTCTGGTGAATGCAGTGTTAGTCGGACAGTAAAACATCACATGAGCAATAAACTATTCGTAGGAAATCTTTCCTTCAATACCACCGAAAACGACCTGAACGACGCGTTTGCCGCGTTTGGCACGGTCACCGAAACCAACCTGATGATGGATCGCATGACCAACCGCCCCCGCGGTTTCGGTTTCGTGACCATGAGCACGGCCGAAGAAGCCCAGAAGGCCATCGAAGGCATGAACGGCAAGGACATGGACGGTCGCGCGTTGACGGTCAACGTCGCCCGCCCGCGCGAAGAGCGTCCGGCTGGTGGTGGCGGTGGTCGCCGTGAATTCGGCGGCGGCAGCGGCGGCGGTCGTCGCGAACGCTACTAATCCATTTTTGGATTTCACGGCGGGGTTCGGGTGAACCGAACCCCGCCTTTTTTTATTTGCGGTGTCCTGTTTGCCAGCCGATGGGATGTCGCGTCCCTTATTCTGGTTAAGCCTGGCACCCGCCCATGAAAGAAGAACACATCGAAGTTGAAGGTCGCGTCACGACCGTGCTGCCCGGAACCATGTTCCGGGTCGAACTGGACAATAAGCACCTCGTCCTGGCCACCATCTGTGGCAAAATGCGCAAACGCTGGGTTCGCCTCACCGTTGGCGACCGCGTAAAAATGGACATGTCGCCCTACGACCTCGACAAGGCGCGCATCACCTGGCGGTTGAAGTAAATCTCCTTCGCGCGGCCTTCTTCCGCCGCGCCTCCCTTTTGAGCGTGCCAAAGTGCCCGCGGATTTCCAACCATTTCCCATGTCATTTCAAGCCCTCGGCCTCGCGCCCAAAATTTTGCAGGCCGTCAGTGAAGCCGGCTATACGGAGCCGACGCCCATTCAGACCGCCGCCATTCCGCCCATCCTCGCCGGGCACGACCTCATCGGCATCGCGCAAACCGGCACCGGCAAAACGGCGGCGTTCACGCTGCCGATGCTCACCAAGATTTTCTCCGCCATCGCCGACGGCCGGCGCGGCACCCGCGCCCTCGTCATTGCCCCGACCCGCGAACTTGTTTTGCAGATCGAGGAGAACGTCAAGATTTACGGCAAACATTTGCCGTTTCGCGTCGCCACCGTCTTCGGCGGCGTCGGCGAAAATCCCCAGATCAACGCGCTTCGATCCGGCACGCATCTCATCATCGCCTGCCCCGGTCGTCTGTTGGATTTGATGGGGCGCCGCTGCGCCGATTTCTCCGCATTGCAATATCTTGTTCTCGACGAAGCCGACCGGATGTTGGACATGGGCTTTCTTCCGTCTATTCGCCAGATTGTCCGGTCGCTGCCGCAGAAACGGCAGACGCTTCTGTTTTCGGCGACGCTCTCGAAGGAAATCGAGGCGCTTACGCATGAATTCCAGCACGCGCCCAAGCTCGTGCAAATCGGTCGCCGCTCGAATCCCGCCGAGACCGTCACGCAACTCGTCTATGAAGTGCCGAAGCATCTGAAGACCGCGTTGCTCGTCCATCTGCTGAAAGACCCCGCCATGGACATGGTGCTGATCTTTTCACGGATGAAACATGCGGCGGACCGCCTCGCGCGGCAGTTGGAACAGCAGGGCATAAAAACTGCGACGCTGCATTCCAATCGTTCGCAGAACCAGCGGCTCAAGGCGTTGAAGGATTTCAAGTCCGGTACGGTGCGGGTGCTCGTGGCCACGGACATCGCTGCGCGCGGCATTGACGTGGACGGTATTTCACACGTCGTAAACTATGATTTCCCCATGCACTCGGAGGATTATGTCCACCGCATCGGCCGCACCGGCCGGGCGAACGCCGTGGGCGACGCCATCAGTTTTGTGACGCCGGAAGACCACGGTGAACTTCGCGCGTTGGAACGCTTCATCGGCCGCGGCATCGTGCGAAAAAAGGCGGAAGGATTTAATTACACCGCCGCCGCGCCCGCCTACAATCCTGCTGATGAAGAACGCCGGCATCCGCGGCAGCAGCAGCGTGGCCAGCGTCCGCCGCGCGAACCGCGAGGCCAGCAAAATTCTCCCCGCCCGTCATTCCAGCCCCGGCCGCCTCAAGGTGGCCGGCCTCAAATGGGTGGTCGGCCGCAGGCTGTCGGTAGCGCCCGTCCCCAGCCCCAGCCCGTGAGTGGCAATCGCGAGGGCGGCAACGAGCGGCATTTCCCCAGCACTTCCCCGAGGTCGGGCGGTTTCCGCCGGCGTTTTGGATTGCGTTGAAGTAATCGGAAAGGGTCTGCTGGAGTTCATGAAAAGGGCGGAGCCGTTATCCTCTGTTCAGTGAGGATGCTTGGACCGATGCCGATGCTTGTGAATTTTTTTTCGGTGGCGGTGAGTGTCAATCACTGACAGGACAAGCAGAATCAGCCCCCCGGACATAAGAACAATAATCACCGGCTTATACCGCCAGATTTCGCCGATAAATTGGGATAGATCGGAATCCATCAAACTCATTTTACACCAAGTCCGTCAAAAAAACAAAATAGTTCCCCGCCGGCCAGGGAGAAACAGGCGGGACCCAAGGCCCGGTTTGTTGTCTGACAACTAACAAAAATGTGGGGGTTGCGCGGCGGCGAATTTCGCCCATCCTGTCTTCGTGCATTTGAGCGTCATAGATTTGTTCACCATCGGCATCGGGCCGTCCAGTTCCCACACCGTCGGGCCGATGCGGGCGGCGCGGGAATTTGTCGATCGCCTCGCGGCTGACGGCAGCCTGGCGCGAACCGCGGGTGTCACCGTGCAATTTTACGGCTCGCTCGGCGCGACGGGCAAAGGCCACGGTACGGACAAGGCCACCATGCTTGGCCTGCTCGGGCACACGCCGGAAACCGTTCCGGTGGATGAAATCCCTGCGCTGCTCGATGCCGTCCGCGACAGCGGTTCTCTCGCGCTTGGCGGGAATAAGAGGGTGCCGTTCGTCACCAAAAATTCCCTGCGCTTTCTTCAGAACGAATCGTTGCCGTTTCATCCAAACGGCATGAAGCTGGTCGCGCTTGATGCTGGCGGCGCGATCGTGTTGGAGGCGGCCTATTATTCCATCGGTGGTGGTTTCATCGTCCGCGCCGAGGATGCCGGTCATTCTGCCAATGGCGTCACGCCGCCGTTCGCCTATGAAAACGCCGCCGCGCTGCTGGAATATTGCCGGCAACGAAAGTGTGGCATCAGCCAGATAACCTTGGAAAACGAAGCCGCATTCCGGCCTGAAGCCGAGACGTGGATGCGTCTGCAGCGCGTGTGGGATGCCATGCAGTCCTGCGTGCGGCGCGGTTGCGCCAGTGAAGGAGTGTTGCCCGGTGGTTTGCGTGTGAAGCGGCGCGCCCACACAGTCCACCAGCAAATGCTTGCGCGGCCCGAAAACGCCCTGCGCGACACTTTGAGCGCGCTTGACTGGGTCAATCTTTACGCTCTCGCCGTCAACGAGGAAAACGCCGCCGGCGGCCGCGTCGTTACCGCACCCACCAATGGCGCCGCCGGCATCATCCCCGCCGTGATGCATTATGCCGACCGATTTTGCCAGCCAAGCCAGCAGCCTGGCGGCATCCTGCGGTTTCTGCTCACGGCGGGCGCGATTGGAATTATTTATAAAAAAAACGCCTCCATCTCCGGCGCGGATGTGGGCTGCCAGGGTGAAGTCGGCGTGGCCTGTTCCATGGCCGCCGCCGCGCTTTGCGAACACCTTGGGGGCACGCCCCGGCAAGTGGAGAACGCCGCCGAGATCGGCATGGAACATAACCTCGGCCTCACCTGCGACCCCATCGGTGGCCTGGTGCAGATTCCCTGCATCGAGCGCAACGCCATGGGCGCGGTCAAGGCCATCAACGCCGCCCGCCTCGCCCTGCGTGGTGACGGCCAGCATTTCGTCTCCCTCGACAAGGTCATCCAGACCATGCGGGATACCGGGCGCGATATGAATTCCAAATACAAGGAAACCGCCCGTGGCGGTCTCGCCGTCAGCGTCGTCGAATGTTGAACCCTTCGTGGTGACAGCTTTAAAATATTTGTAGGGCGGCGCAATTCGCGCTTACATCTGAATATGGCACAAATGAATTCTCCCATCGATCCGCGCGTGACCATCGGCCACGTCCATTTGAAAGTGGCCGATCTCGAACGCGCTTTGGACTTTTATCGCGGCGTGCTGGGTTTTGAGTTGCAGCAGCGCTTCGGCTCCCAGGCGGCCTTTGTCTCGGCGGGCGGCTACCATCATCACATCGGTTTGAACACCTGGGAAAGCGCGGGGGGTTCGCCTCCGCCGCCGCGTAGCACGGGGCTATACCATGTCGCCATATTGTATCCCACCCGCGCGCTGCTGGCGGATGCCGTGCGCCGCGTGTTGGCGTCGGGGGTGGAACTGGATGGTGCCGCCGACCACGGCGTAAGCGAGGCGATCTACTTGCGCGATCCCGACGGCAACGGCGTGGAGCTATATCGCGACCGACTGCCGGCGGAATGGCCGCGCACGGCGGGAGGCGAATTGGCGATGTATACGCGGGCGCTGGATTTGGCCGAACTGCTGCAGGAGAAATAAGTTTCCGCGGATGCAGCTTGTGTTCAGGCGGACGGATTCATTTTCGCCAGAACTTCTGCTTCCGCTGCTATCAGACTGTTGCGCATCGTACCGGCGTCAGGCGCGGCGCGGAGCTGGGCCAGAATATCGGTCTTGAGCGCCAGGAGGCACAGCCGCGCGAGCGTGTGCAGATGCAGTCGGTCGTCCTGGCAGCAGAGCAGGAAGAATAACTGCGTCGGCTCGCCGTCCGTCGCGCCAAAGTGAATCTCCTGTACCGGCCGGCCCACGACCAGGAACGAAGTGTCGAACAAATACGGATCGGGCGAACGCGGATGTGGCAGCGCGAGGCCGCCGGGCATGGCCGTGGAGCAGAGCGTCTCCCGCGCCTCCAGGCTGGCAATCAAAGCTTTCGGGTCGGTCAATTTTCCGGTGGTTTCCGCGAGCGCCACGAGGTCGCGCAGGACTGACGACCTCGTCTTGGACTTCATGGCCGGGTCGATGATGCCGGCTGCGAGCATGTCCGGCAGGATGGCTTCGTGCGGCAGGAAGTTTTTCGTGCTGCGGGTGGATTTTTCATGATAGGAATCCAGCGGCCGGTCGGCCAGGCCGAGGATGCGCCGTGACGCCCAGCCGTCGATCTCCTCCTTGTTGAACACTATCCGACCACCACGCCGGATAAAGGGAATTTCCTGATCCTTCACCCGCTGCTCGACTTCCGCACGGGTGAGGTGCAGGTACTCAGCCACGCCATCCAGGTCAAGAAGCTGAAATGACATATTGGGTGAGTTTAACGCCACCACGCCCATGCGGCGAAGGAAAAAATCATTTTGCCCGCCGCGCCCAGCGCAGCTTGGCCGGGGCGGAACGCGGATTGGAATGTTGTTCAGCCGGTGTCGGGCGGATCACGTCGTCGGCGATTTCAGAATATGTTCCGTCCTGCTGGCCGTTGGCAAAAGCCTTCTTCACGCGTCGGTCCTCGCCGGAATGAAAGGTGAGAATTGCCGCCCGGCCGCCCGGCTTCAGGCACAGCGGCAGGTTGCGCAGGAAAGTTTCCAGCGCGGAAAACTCGTCGTTCACCGTGATGCGCAGCGCTTGGAACACCCGGCGCACGGTCAGATCGGCGTCGTTCTTGCCCAGGCGCGGCAGCGCGGCGCGGATGGTTTCGGCGAGCGGTCGGGTGCTGGTGAAACTTTTTCCCGCAAGGATCGGGGCCAGCGTGGCGGCGTTCGGCTCATCGGCGTTTGCGGTCAGCAGTTCCGCCAGCGCGGCGGGCGCAATCTTTTGCAACAGCGCGGAAGCGGGCTGGCCGCGCTGGGGGTTCATCCGCATGTCCAGCGGGCCGTCGAGCTTCACGGAAAAGCCGCGCGCCGGGTCGTCAATCTGCATCGAAGACACCCCGAGGTCGGCGAGGATCATATCCACGCCGGTCAATCCATTTGCCGCGAGTACCTGCGGCAGGCCGGCGAAATTGCTGCGGTGCGCGGTGAATACCGCCTCATCAAAACCCAGCGCCCGCAATCGCGCTTCCGTCTTGGGCAATTCCACCGGATCGGCGTCGAGGCCGAACAGTTTTCCGCCGGGTTGGATCCGGGCCAGGACTTCCTCCGCATGGCCGCCGTAGCCGAGCGTGCAATCCGCCGCGTGGTCGCCGGGCTGCGGTGCGATGAAGGCGAGGATTTCCCCCACCATGATGGGCCGGTGCGTGCC
Source organism: uncultured Verrucomicrobia subdivision 3 bacterium (assembly GCA_903917705.1). Taxonomy (GTDB): domain Bacteria; phylum Verrucomicrobiota; class Verrucomicrobiia; order Limisphaerales; family UBA11358; genus UBA11358. Next base: position 13,404 of record CAIXBQ010000038.1, read on the forward strand.
CACGGGCGTCTTGCCGCCGGCGATGACTTTTGCCAGGGTTTCCGGGTCGTGGCCGTGTTCCTTGTATTTGTCCTCGAACCGGCGCGGGTTTTTTCCGGGGTAACGCACGCGGCGTTTGTGCGGCGCGGGCGATGGTGAATGTGCTTCGGACATGGCGGGGATTCTGCGATGCTGTGCGCGTGAGTTCGAGGCAAATCATCGTGGCCGGCGGCGGCGCGGCGGGCTTTTTCGCGGCCATCGCGGCGGCGGAAGCCGGCGCGGACGTGACCGTGCTGGAAAAAACCGCGCGCTTTCTCGACAAGGTTCGCATCTCCGGCGGTGGCCGCTGCAATGTCACCCATGCGGATTTCGAGCCGCGCGACTTTGCCGCGCGCTATCCGCGCGGCGGGCCGGCGCTGCTTTCGCCGTTTTCAAAGTTTTCCGCGTGGGACACCGTGGCGTGGTTCGCGGCGCGCGGCGTGAAATTGAAGACCGAGGGCGACGGTCGGATGTTCCCCGTCACCGATTCTTCGGAGACGATCGTGGATTGCCTGACGAATGCCGCGCTAAAGGCCGGCGTGAAGTTGCGCCGGAATTGTGCGGTGGAATCCGTGGCCAAAACCGCCGCGGGCAGATTTGAACTGACGCTGGCCGGCGCTCCCGTCGAAACAATCTCCTGCGACCGCCTGCTGCTCGCCACCGGCGGCTGCCGCGCGGCGGCGGCGGGGCAGCTGGCGGTGACGCTCGGCCACACCCTCGTGCCGCCGGTGCCGTCGCTTTTCACCTTTCAGGTCGAGACGTCGTGGCTGCGGTCGCTGGCGGGCGTGGCGGCGGACGCCGAAGTTTCCGTGCCCGCGATCAAATTGCGTGAGCGCGGGCCGCTGCTGGTGACGCATTGGGGCCTGAGCGGGCCGGCCATCTTGAGGCTGTCGGCGTGGGGCGCGCGGGCGCTGCACGATTTGAATTATCAGTTTCCGCTGCGGGTGAACTGGCTGCCGGAAACGAACGCGGAAAAGCTGAACGCGGAATTTCAGGCGCGGCGGGAATCGGCCGGCGCCCGGCTGCTGGTGAATGTGCCGCTGTTCCCGCTGACGGCGCGGCTGTGGGAGCAACTTGTGCTGGCGGCGGGTCTGGCGCGGGAGACGCGCTGGGCGGCCCTCTCGCGGGGGCAGGCGCAGGCGCTCGCGCAGCAGCTCACGCGCACGGAGTTTCAGGTGACGGGCAAAAGCCTGAACCGCGACGAGTTTGTGACCTGCGGCGGCGTGCCGCTCGGCGAGGTGAATTTCAAGACGATGGAGAGCAAGCTTTGTCCCGGGCTGTTTTTCGCCGGCGAACTGCTGGACGTGGATGGCATCACCGGCGGCTTCAATTTCCAAGCCGCGTGGACGACCGGTTTCGTGGCCGGCCAAGCGATGGCGGCGGGCGCGTGAAGCGTAACATCAGGAATCGTGCACCACGACCCGGCGCAGCGGCTCAACCCCGCGTCCAGTCAAAAGCAGAAACACCCCTCCCACGGCTGGACTGATGGAACCATCCCCCATTTTAGCCGGTCAGCTTCAAAAACGGTATCGTCCATCATAAACTTGTTTCGTCATACTTCGAAACCGAAGTGCCCCGTCCCAAGGTTAATTTGCCATACTTCGAAATCCAAGTGCCGCGTCGGGAAGTCAATTTGCCGTACTTGGAAATCAAAGTACCGCATCCGGAAGTCATTTTGCCATACTTGAAAATCGAAGTGCCATTTCCGGAAGTTAATTTGGCATACTTGGAAGTCCAAGTGCCATGTCGGGAACTTTGGATGTCCCACTTGTGGACATTTTAGCCCGCGCGTCGAATGATTCAACGTGGTTGATTTGTGGCATGCAGCGCTGGAAGCTTAATAAAATCAGGTAGTTAAGCCGAATAATACAAAAAGTGGCAATTTTTGACCTTAATTTCGAATTTTCAAAGCCACAGTCTGCCAGAAACCGCTGGGACCGAGCCGTAACAGCGGACTTGAGTTTCCGACCGGCTGGTTGTATTTCAAGCGCATGGGCCGGACTTACCTCTTCGAGTGTCCGCAGTGCCACTATCGCGCGAGGATTTCGGGCGGAGCGGACAGCGGCATTCATTGCGAAATCCAAACGGTGGTGTGTCGCGATTGCCGGGAACTCTTCGATGTCTTCATCCGCCAGCGCCGGCGGGAGGGTGCGTCGGATATGGTGCGGTTCCATGGCTTTTACCGGCCGGAAATCCCGCCGTCCGTCCTGCCCGATCCGGAGCGGGGTCTGGTCTGGCGCAGCTTCGAGCCAGCCTGTCCGGTGGTGTCGCCGCATTTTGTGGAGCCGTGGAATGATCCGGGCCGGTGCCCGCGCTGCGGTAATTTCATGGAGAAGAACGGGATTCCCTTCCGGCTGTGGGATTGACCGGAAAGGTTGCTCACAAGTTATTCACAAAAAATGCTTGCCATCGGGCAAGATTTGGTAAGAATCCGCCCCGGCAGTCGGACTTTGTCCGTTTGCTGACATTCAGAAAATCGGTTCCTCACCGCAAATAGCACGGTCAATCGGCGCATGCCGGTTGATTTATGCTGCTTTTAATAAATCATGATCATGACGAATAGCTGTGTACGGAATCAACCGGTCTGCCGCGTAGTGTCTTTGGCGCTCGCGGTGGTGGCAACTTTGACGGCCGCCCTGTCTGTGGGCGCGGCGAACCTGGTGCAGGAGTTTTATCTGCCGATGCCGGAGGCGCAGATTTATCAGGCGAACAACGCCATCATCAGCGGCGCGGGTTCGACCATCGCCTCGACCTTCTCCATCGTGGTGACGGGGGACGGCACGGTGATTTATTATGACCAGTGGGAGGACGGTTATGAGACGGATTTGGGCAACCCGACGCAGGCAACAACGCAAATCTGGGGCGACGGCAACGACGCGCACGGGATTCCGCCGGGGTTTACGCACAATCCGCTGGGGTTGCCTGCCGGAACGGTGATCACGCTGACGAATAATGTGACGCAGCCGCGCAACCCCTCGACCATGCTGTGGGATGGGCGCGACCGGATCGCGGCGAATAAGGCGCTGGTGATTTCGCGCGCGGCGTGGCCGATTCCTACGGGGCCGGTGTTCGCCGGTGCGGTGGGGGTTTTGTCCACGATGGATTACGGGACGAATTACATCAGTCCGGTGGGCCAGAACATGACGAACGGTCTGCTCAAATACGTCGGCATGTTTGTCATGGCGGCGCAGAACAACACAGCGGTGACGATTGATCCCAACGGGAATGGCGTGGGTACGACGAATGTGGTCTTGAACCAGGGCGAATCGTTCTTGATGAACGGTGGCATCTTGAAAGGCGGCCGGGTAACGGCGACCAAGCCGGTCCAGGCGGATCTTATCATCGGCCATGTGGGCGCAAGCTACGCCAGCGACTGGTTCACGCTGTATCCGGTGAGCGCTTGGGATGATTCATATTACACGCCGGTGGGCACTTCGAAGAGCGGAAACACGGCCTATGTGTATCTCTATAACCCCGCCTCCAATGCCATCACCATCAATTACAGCACGCAGTCGGGTTCGGGCAGCTTTGCGGTGCCGGGGACGAACGGCGTGTTTCAGTTTCAGATGCCGGTCGGCTCCGGGGCGAGTTTTGTGAGCGCCGGCGGTCAGAACTTCTTTGCCATCTGCACCGTGGGCGCAAGCCCGTCGTCGGACACGGCCTATAACTGGGGGTTCACGCTGGTGCCGAAAGGTGCGCTGACGACGGAGGCGACGGTCGGCTGGGGGCCGGGCAGCGCGGATGGTACGGTGGACGGCAGCCCGGTCTGGGTGACGGCGCTGGCGAACACAAGGTTATATGTGGATTACAAGGGCGATCACGCGGGCCTCCTGACGGATCCGAATGGAAATCACTACGACACGAATTTCACGGTAACGGCGCTGCAATCGCAGAAGATCTTCGACCCGAGCAAGAACCAGACAGGCATGCGGGTTTATACGGTGGACGGCACGCTGATCACCGCCGCGTGGGGCGAAGATCCGGATACGGCGCAGCCGGGCAACCCGTACATTGACGCCGGCACGACGGTGCTGCCATTCCCTACGCCGGTGCTATTCAAGTCGGCGGTCATTGTCACTGACACGCCGCCCGCCAATTTGAGCGTGGGTGACACGATTGCTTACACCGTGGAGGTGGACAACAAGGGGCTGCTGCCGTTGGGGAATACATTGATCATTGATGCGCCCTCGACCAACCTGCTCTATGTCGCCAATTCCACGACTTACAACGGCAGTCCGATTGCCGATAGTGGTTCGGGCACTGCGTTCCCGCTGGATGCGCCGGGCTATACTATACCGGTGATATTGAGCCGGGGGACGAGCACGTTCACCTACCTGTGCAAGGTGACCGCCGGCGGCGTCGTGAGTAATAGTGTCAATATTGGCGGCTCTAGCATATATTCTGCAACTACGCTGGTGCCGGCGCCAACCAATGGCGCATCGGTCACCTTGAATTTCAGTGACACGAATGGTGTGGCGGTAGGCCTCTACTCTGCCGGCGCAAATGTGTTCATAATGATGACCAATGCTGTTGGAAATACGTCATCGAACACGGTACAGGCTATTTCTGTGACTGTAGTGGACGTGACGCATGGCGATCTGCAGACAATCACTTTGACCGAGACCGGCACCAACACCGGCGTCTTTCGTAATGTTGCCGGCCTGCCGACCTCGACTTCAGCCGGCCTGGCACAGCAGGACGGCACTTTGAACGTCACACCCGGAGACGCTTTGAGCGTGAGTTATACTGACCCGAATTATGGCGACAGCGCCTCCTGCATTGCCGCAATCCAGATTCCGGCGCTGACCAAGCAGCTTTATTTGAGCATTAATGGCTCGACGAACGGGACGCAGGATTTGAATCGTATTGACCCGGTTGCCTATGGTCACGGGCCCATCCAGGTCAGCATGGATTTGAATAACGGTGGCGGTGGCGGCACAGTGATGGTGGATGCCACTGCCGCTGGTAATACCGGGGCCGCAACCAATAAAATTCTGACGATTTCTCACACCACCGGCGCGGGTCTGAACCGGCTCATGGTTGTGGGTATTGGTTTCGGTTCGCCAGCGAACAATACCACATTGGGCGGCGTTTCCAATGTAGTCTACGGTGCATCCTTCTTGACGAGATTGACCAATTGCGTGGATTTGCCGAATGATCGCTGTCAGAGTGAAATCTGGTATCTGCTCAATCCGCCGTCCGGCAACGCCAATCTGGTGGTGAACATGACGAACAACACCCAGCAGATTGTGGCCGGTGTGACGACCTTCAGCGGCGTTAACCAAACCACGCCGTTCGGCCCGGCATCGACGAACTGGTATTCCACCACCACCGGCACGCGGCTGGATTCAAGCTCCAACATTGTCACCTCAGCTGCGAATGAACTGGTTTATCAATTGGTAAGTTGGGATGGAAACGGCAGTTGGTATACCAACACGCCGGGAACTGGACAGACGCAACTGTGGACGTCCAGCCCATCCACCAATGCCATTCTCGCCGGCGCCAGCACCAAGCCTGGCTCGGCCTTCTCGACCAATTGGTGGACCATTAGCAGCGGGCGGCGCAATTCTGAAATTGCCATGTCCATCAAGCCCGCAGGCGGCGGTGCGGGCACGAATGTCACCGCGTTCACCCTGACACAGGGTCTCTGCTCCAATTTTGTGATGCCCTCAAATACTTTTGTCTATATCACCAATTACATCACTGTCACCAACGGCTCCATGCCGGTGAACCCTGCTATCACTGCCATGGTGCAATTCAATGGCACGAATCTCCTCACGGTCTCCAATCCGACTTACTCGAGCGCCGGCAGCAACCTTGTTTGGAGTGCCGTGCTGGCCAGCAATGTTGTCGTTCCCGCCGGGCAATTTATCAGTTACGTGATTTCAAACGGCCAGTCCGGCGTGGCATTCCATGTGAATTATGACAGCACCAATGCGCCCTCGAAAATTGTTTTGCCTGCAACCACCGTGATTAATATCAACACGCTCGGGATCTATGACGCGCCTTATCCGGGCGGCAATCTCGTGGCTACGCCGGTGGCTGGCTCCACGCTTTACGTTCGAGCTAATGTCGGTGATCCGTTCGGTAGCTATGACATCACCAGTCTCGGCCTCGCCATCACCGGACCGAGTCCCGCTGCGAACGTGAATGCCAATTTGAATGATTTGAGTGTGGTTGCTAGCGATGGTTGCACTAAGACCTACGAGTTTGCCTGGGCTACCGGGCCGGTCACCGGCAGCTACGCGGTCGCCGCGACGGCAAATGAAGGCACGGAAGGAGTCTCGGCTTCCGCCGGTGCGAGCCTCGCGCTAATTTTCCTTGATCTTGGTACGCCCAGTAAGACGGAATTCACGAGCGGCAATAATGGTCCGGCCACCAACAGTTATCCTGCAAGTCCCTCCGGCTCCGTCTGCGTCCGGGTAACGGATCTAAACCGCAACACTAATTCTACGACAACCCAAAACATTCTGGCCACCATTAGCAGCAGTGCCAACGATACGGAAATAATCACACTGTCAGAAATCGGCACGAATTCCGGTATCTTTACCGGCTGTCTTACGACCAGCACCAACGCTGGGATATTGCCATATGACAACACGCTATATGCACCGGTCGGGTCGGTTTTGACGGTGAGTTATAGCGACCCGACTGATCCGACCGATAATACTGGTGCGACCGCTGCTATCACGCCTTTGCCCGGGGTGCCCGGGGTGATGATGAGCAAAACCATCGTTTTGCCATCCGGCGCACAGGTCGGCGTCGGCCAGCCGGTAATTTATAACTTGCAGATCGTGAACACCGGCAGCACCATACTGACGAACTTGGTCGCCACGGATAATTTCCCTTCCAATAAGCTGGGCTATACGTCTGCCAGCCTCGCTCCCACTAGCACGAATGCGGCGGGCATATTGACGTGGACCAATCTGGGCGTGCTCCTGCCGGGCCGGAGTACGAATATCGCCGTCACTTTCACCACGCTCGCCATAGGCAGCGCGACAAATTATGCTACGGCCAACGGTGGTGCCGCCACAAATTCATCCAGCGCCATGGTGCTGGTAACGCACGCCGCGTTAAGCGTCACCAAAATTGTGTTGAGCCCGACAAACACGCCCGTTGCCGTCGGCAGCAACGTGGTGTTCCGCATCACCGTTCAAAACACCGGCAACACGGCCATCCCCATGCTGCCGCTGGAGGATAACTACAGCGGAGTGTATTATCAGTTTGTCTCCGCTACGATTCTGCCGAACGGGTCCGGGGCTGGCAGCTTGATCTGGACGAATCTTGCCTGGCCGACGCCGCTTGCTACCAATTCCATCATCACGAATGACATCATAATGAAAGTGATCGGCCAGGGCAGTCCGGCCAACAATACCGCCGTGGCGGATTATGCTGTGGATAGCTATGGCAATCCTGTGCCCGTAGCTTCCACCACCATCGGCGTGGTCACGTCCGCGGCTAGCATTATCGGCCACGTGTATAACGATATCAATCATAGCGGCGTGTTTACCAACGGCGACACCGGCTTAGGCGGGGTCGCGTTGGAGTTGTTTAGCGATCCGAATGGCGATGGCAATCCGGCGGACGGCGCGTTGGTGCAGATGGCTAATACGGATGCGAACGGTTATTACGAACTTCTGAACCTGACTATCGGGCATTATGTCGTGGTCGAAACCGACTTGCCCGGTTATGCGAACAGCGCCCCTGTCAACGGCCGGCTGGTTCTCAACCTCACGACCTTGACCGCCACAAACGGAAATAACTTTTTCCAATACCAGCCCACCCCGACCTCATATTCGACGATTAGCGGTACGGTATGGAACGATGCCAATGGCAATGGCACAAATGATACTGGCGAAGCCGGTTTGGCCAATGTTTCCATTGATCTTGTGCAGGACGTGAACACGAATGGCTTGGCTGATGCTGGCGAGTCGGTGATTGGTAGTGTTTTGACCGATGTTAATGGAAATTACTACTTCGCCGGTGTTCCCCCAGGCAACTATTGACTCCTGCATAATAAAGTGAACGCATTTGAGGTTGTGTTGTCTGATCCTGCATGGGATTTCCCAAAGGACAAAAACGCGATTTTAACGCACTGCAACGGCGGCGACTGAAAGCCGCCACCCTGTTCGACAAAGGGC
>CAIXBQ010000039.1 GCA_903917705.1 uncultured Verrucomicrobia subdivision 3 bacterium
CGCCAACGATGAACAGCGGATCCCCGCCGCCGTCGGGCGCATAGCGCCGGGCATCACCATCCTCCCAATCGATCAATTGATAATTGATACCGCCGTCGAAACTGATGAAGACATTCCATCGAATCGGATTGGTATAGTCCCAGGTCCAAACGGCCTTTTCGGGAAACACCGGGGCCAAAACCGGTGCGGGGAACAGCGCATCCTCCGGCACAATCACATTGCTGCGCTCCGTGATTTCATTGCCGTCACCATCCACACCCACAACAAACATGGGTTCGCCGCCGCCGTCCGGCGCGTAGCGACGCGCAGACCCATCCTGCCAATTCTCCAAATCAAACGTCACCCCGCCATCGGAGCTGACAAGCACATACCAACGATAAGGGTCGGCATAAGGCCAGGCCCATTCCGCCTTTTCCGGAAACACCGCGCGCAGGGCAGGCCCGGGCAGCAAGTGCGGCAGCCCGCGCCGGCGACGCTCCGCCAGCCAGGTGCGACGCTGCAACGGCGTCCAAGGCGCGTTACGGCGAATCGGTGCTGGAAGTGTCTTCGGCATCTTCGGCTTTGGTTTTCTCCGGTGGAGGTTCAGGAGCAGAAATAACCGGCGGCAAGACAGGCGCGGCCTCGTTCTCGAGGATCAGCGGCCGCCGCTTCCGTCGGATAATGGGCAAAAGTTCGTACATGATTTGAAAGGCTGGCGCACGATCTCCCGTGCGCCAGCATGATGGCCAGTGCGGCACGCACTTAGTTGTGGTCGATGGCGACGATGCGGACGTTTTTGTTTTCGAAGACGCGCGTCCAATTCGCCCCGTTTTCCAGTTCCGCATTGGTCGGGCTGTCGCCCACCACCGCGGCGCTGTTGAATTTCACCCCGCGCGGATGAAGGATGTAACGGCGCCTGTTGATCAGCGCAGTATCGCTATCCAGACCCGCGCGATAGATCTCCACGCCTTCAGTCCCCATGCCGCCTTGAAGCGGCGTGGAATCCAGCGGCGCCGCACCCTTCGCGAACGCCCCGGGACCGAACAGGTAGCTCGTATAGACGAGCCCGTCAGTCGTGCCCGCGCGCGTCGGCAGGCCGTCGTCCACGATCACGCGCCGGCCCTGGAAGGTCTTGATCTGCATTTTCCCCTCGCTGTCGGGGATGAAATCGATCAAGTCCAGTTTCCGCAGCACGGCTTCCGTCGCGCTGTGCATCGCAATCGCCGTCAGGCGATCACCGCGATCGCCGAGCTTCACCGTCGCATCGACGAACGTGGCCCCATTGAGCCGCGTCGACGCCGACTGGCCCGCCACCGTCTCGCTCGCAATCGCCAGCTTGTTCCCCGCCATGCTCGCCGACGCGAAGATGCCCTTCAGCGAACTGACGACGAGCCCCTGGTCCATGCGCGCCCAGTAATCGCCAACGAGATCCACGATGGCCTGCATCGGGTCATCGCCGGAAATCACCTTGGCGAGGTGATTCACGCTCCACACCTGCGCATCATTCTGGATGCGCGCGATGTCCTGGTCGCTGCCGATTTTGTTCACCGCCAGCGAAGCGCTGTCGCTCAGGAGCTGACGCGCCGCCGTGAGGTCCTTCCAAAACGGCATCTTCACTTCACGCCCCCCGCCATCGGCCAACAGGTCAAACTCCGGCGCGTGTTCCACAATGCCGCTCTGCACGAACGCACTCAGTTGCGCGGTGCGTTCAATCGCGTATTTTTCGAATTCTGTGGGGATGATGATGTCCGCCACACCAGTCTTTGCCATAATGTTGTCTTTCTCTTTTGGTAGGGCGTGTCGCGCTGCGACCGCCAAACCGTTTGTTTTAAATCCTCACCGTTTCCAGCATCTCCAATGCGCGCTGATGGCCCTAACCCAGTTAGTGGCCGGCACGCAGTGCCTCAAGCTGCAGCTTTCAGACGAGCCGCCAGACCCGGATCGGATTTTTGCAGTTTCATTTGCTCCGTGAGATTCCACGTATCCTTGCGGAACGGGTTTTTCACGGACCGTTGCGAACCCGTCCCACCCCCGGCAGGATTGCCAGCAGCCCCGCCACCAGCATTGGATTCAAATAGATGAGGAGCCTCGGCCACCTGCGCATCGACCCACTCCTCCAAAGTCATCGGCGTGATGCCATCGCGGCCGTAGCGAATGGTTTTCCCATCCGCCTCAAAAGCCTGCGGCACACCATTGACCAGCTTGAACACCATGCGCGCCCGCGCCGTGATGTCTGGGATGGCGGTGGGCCTCAGGCCCCGTTTCGTCGCGGCCGTGATGATCCCCTGGTCAATCTGGATGGTCGTCAACCGAGTCGTCAGCGAATCACGCTCACCAGTCACGGCAGCAAACTGCTTGTCCCAATCCGCCTTGAGCCCCTTGAGGCGCTCGGTAACGATCTTGTCGATTTCCTCCGGCTTGTGGCCCTGGGCAATCAACTCCAGCCGATCCTTCTCGGCTTGGATTTTTTGGCGTTCCTCGGTGGCCGTCCGCAAGGACTCCTCGACCTGGCGGCGCAGTTCGATGTTGTTTGTGCGCAACTCATCGGCCTTGGCCTTGTCAGTCACGCCCTCGGCGTCCAGGAAGAACGCGCCATCGCGTTCCACATACAGAGCCGCGTGTTCAGCAGGAACTTGATCCTTGCTCGAGTACTTATATTTCAGTGGCATAAATTATTCGGTAGGGCGGACCTGCCGGTCCGCCGGGTTTGCTGCAGGGCTGGGCCCACGGGGGATGGTGACCGTCTGTAAAGACACCCCGGTCGGATTTTCACGACCGTTTTGGTTTTGCGTAGCAACCGGCGGCAAGGCACCAATCAGACTCTTCTCTTCATTGTCCGTGCGACCAGTCGGCAGGACTTCACCCTTACGGAACAAATCAAACATGGTGGCCTGACTGATGGCGCCAGCCTGCCAGGCAGCAACAATGGCAGTGAGTTCCAGACTGGTCAGACCTTTGGCGGTGAAATCAGTGTTGATCTGGAGCAGAACAGGATCGTTCCCACCGGTGGCACTCCGCAAGGAGTCGGGAAATTGTTCAGTGCTGTTCCACCAATAAACCCAACGCAACACATGCGAAATGGAATCCGACAACGACAACGCCAGCGTCATCAAGATGCTGTTCTCACCAGCTTGACGTAATTCGATGGCATCGGCCGTCTCACCAACACGCTTCGTATCCTCCAACATCCGGGAACCAAGCACGGCCATCAATCGTTCATCGCGGTTCTGTGCATTCTCGAAGGTGGACAACCCAAGCCCCTTGAATTCAAGGAAGCCAGCCACAGCGCCAACCGTTTCCGAAACCCAAGCCGTGCTGCTGCCAATGCGCAACTCAGACGAATTATCAAAGCCCGAAACCCAAGCCGTCGGCAGCGCGGTGAAGTGCAGACCATGCTTGTAATCCGCATCCAAGCGGTAATGGTCGAGGTTGACTGAAATGATGTCGGCCAACGGCATCTTGTCCACATCGGGCAAAGCGTTGCGCGGCCCATGAAAAACAAACGGAATCATCGGCAACGGCTTGCCGAGGCGGAGCGGAATACGGGAATCAGCCAGCTTCCAATCCTTCTTGCGGCGGCTGGTTTTAACAGTGCCCGTCCGGAAGGACTGGCCGTCCGCAAGGACCCATAATTCCACGACGTAACGCGTGGAACCATCAGGCAACGATTCGAGCTTCAAAACGCGAATCGTATCCGTCAAATTGACCTCGAAAGGATCCTCGGCGTCTGGCTGGGCGACAGTTTCCTTCAAGGCAACCATCGTCAAAACATTGCGGCCATTGATGCGTTGCGTTTGCCAGTTGAGGATGTCCTCAGCCTGGTAACGAACAACGTACGCGCGGGATTCGGCGTCACCGCCCCAGTCAATCAACGTGCCACAACGGCCAACCGCCAGGACTTCACCGACCACCGCCTTGCAAAAAGTGAAAAGCGAAGTCCCCATCAAATCCACGTCATCCGTGAAAACGCGAAGCGCGCCGCCAACACCAGCGTGACGGTCAGGCAACTTCACTTCGGGATCACGACGGAACAAAAGACCGAGAAAACCATCACAAGTGCGACTCGTCGCGTTAAAGAAACACGCGCGGGTTTTGTAACCAAGAAAATCAGAATCCGACTGCGAATCCAACCGGGGCAGATATTTTTCGCCGGCAGACTTTACGGCATCCTCACCGGCGATGACATCGCGTGCGCGGAGCCAGCCAGGAAGGCTTGCGTCATAATCAAGATGTGTGGAATTCGCCGGCACGAGCGAACTTTATCACTGGTTTTTTGTCGTCAGAATTTGACCGGTAAAACATCTACGGTGGTTAACGCTCCTTGACGCTCCTTGACGGTGGCTAACGGTAGGCACACGTCATTTTTTTGTTGACGGTTTTGGAAATCGAACCGGTTTATTCTCGACAGTGCTGCCAGGCAGAAATATTGTCGCCTCATGAAAGCAGCATCATTTTTTCTGGCCATTATTCTGCTTTGCGCCGGCTGTGCCGCCAAAAAAGAAGCTGGAAACGTTAGTTTTGAGTGGTTCAATCTATCCACGAACCAGATTTGGGTGACAGATCTCGTCGGTCTTCCGGGTGAGGCTTCAGCCGGCCGAATGCTGCCGGACAAGGCAGAAGACCAACTGGAGAGCAAGGGGTCGACTTTCATGGAGACCGTGCAATTTGGGGAGCGGATTAAGATCTCGTGGAAGGAGAATGACCCAACCGGATGGCCGGGCGGATTAAAGACAGGAGAGCGAGTCCCGCCTGGCGAAACGCATTCAGCCGAGTACAGCCGTGATGAGCTGGGAATACCGCCGAAGTTGAACATCGGCAAAGTCCGCTTCACCTATTTGGGCGGCGACAAGTGGCGGGTAAAACTGTTTGCGAGTCCTGAGTGAAAAACTTTGTGCAAAACCATTCGCCAGCCCCAAAAGCGGATTGAATTTTCTATGACCCCAAAATCCAGGCAAAAATGGGAACGCAGACGGGCTCGTGGCCGGACGCGGTATGTCTGGCGCTGCATTCTTTTTTATGGCGTTACCATGTGGATGGCTCAAATCGTCTGTCCATATTTGTATGACATCATCAAGCACCAGCCGCACACTCCGCTTTATATGTGGTCGCCGCTTTGGGATAACATTTTCGACTTCGGATTGTGGGTTTTCGGGTTCGGCTACATGACCGGCTCAATGAATTGGTCCTACCACGAATCAGAATATCATCTGGATGATAAAGCGGGTTAACCTCGTCATCTCCTTTTCTCAACGCTGCAATACTTCAGTTAATTCGTCCGTCCGCGACACACGCAACCAGGTGAAGTCGTCCGCCATGTAAAATGTGAACGCTTCTGGTGACTCGATTGCGCTCGAAACGCAAATGGTGGCACTCCGCAAGGAGTTCGCGTCGCTCAATAGGATGATGGTTCGCGTTGCTCAACAAGGACGAACGCGCTAGGTGTCACGGGCTCCATGTACGATGATCACACCTCGCGCGCGGACGCCGGCGCTCATGACTGGCCTGCAACCCTTTTGCCCAGCAGGCCAGCACTGGCCAGCCTCAGTGGTTTACGATGATCAGTCACGGCTGGCCTTGAGCTCACAGCGCGCGCGTATAGGCCGCGTCAGGTTCACGCGAGATTTCGTTTCAAGAGAATCATTTTGGATTCGCCATGACTTACCGCGCTGTGCGGCGCAAAAGAAATGGTAGCGGCGGTCTGTTGACCGCCGACAGGAAAGGCCCGTCCGGCACGGACCTTCCGACCCGCGCAGCCCCGGAGGGGCGACCAGATAGTAGCCCCGGGTAAGTCGGCTGTCAGGCCGACGCCACCCGGGGTAAAGACGATCATGTAATTTCTCCCTCTCCGGCCCGCAAAGCGGGAGGGAGAGGGCCGGGGTGAGGTAGGGCCGTCAGATTATGCGCAGCACCATTCACTTCCCACGGAATCCCTTTTAGCCCGTCCGGCACGGACCCCAGGCACGACCCCGAGCCGCCACTTTCGCTGCATTCGCCTGCGGCTCATTACGCGCCAAGTATCGGCACGGTTCGGCCGGCACCCG
>CAIXBQ010000040.1 GCA_903917705.1 uncultured Verrucomicrobia subdivision 3 bacterium
CGGCCTTGGCACTGCGTGCCAAAGCCTCCGTTCCCCCGCAGGGGCAGCCCATCTTCCAGCGCGTAATCCCCCCGATTGCCACACCCCACCAGCAAACATAACTCAAAGACAAGGTGACAAATTTATTTCAGGACTTGACCTCCTTGTCCGTCCCCTGCTCCCAGACGTCCACGCCGATGAACGTCACGTTGGTGAACTGATGCGCCATCTCCGTCAGATGCGGGATGCTCGCCTTGCACGGCCCGCACCACGTCGCCCAGAATTCCACCACGTAAATCTGGTTGGAAGCGAAGCCGCTCACCGGCTCGCCCTTCACCCATTTGGAAACCTTCAGGTCCGGCGCGGCATCCCCGAGGGACAGCGATGCGGCGGTGGCGGTGAGGGTGAAGGCGGCCAGCGCGGCCAGCGTGAGGCAGAATATTTTTTTCATAACAATAGGTTCGGGGTTCGACAGGGTTCGGCCGGTTTCGTTCAACCGGATTCCCGCAGTTTCAGACCAAACCCGCCGCCGAAGCAAGCCCGTAAATGTCCGGCACGCATTTTCGCCATGGCTACCTCCCTCTGATTCAAATCCCGCCCGTCGCGACCCGCCCGATCCATCCCCGCCGGCTGCCGCGCCCGTCCGCCGTCAATTCCCTTTGCCCGACCGCGTCTTTCCATTAACTTGGCCCCATGTTCAACGCCGCCGACCTGTTTGACCTCACCCAGACTGAACATGCCGCCCTCTTCGACGGCTGCACCTTTGCCTGGGAAGCGCTCCAGAAAATCGAGCCTTACCTCGCCAATGTCCCCCGGCAGAATCCCCCGCCCCGCTTTCCCGGCGCCACCATCGGCGACCGCGTCCTCATCGGCGCCGGCACCGTCGTGGAACCCGGCGCCATGATCAAGGGTCCCGCCATCATCGGCCAAAACTGCCAGATCCGGCACAATGCCTACATCCGAGAGCACGTCCTCATCGGCGACAACTGCGTGGTGGGCAATGCCAGCGAACTCAAGAACGCCCTCCTCTTCAACGGCGCGCAGGCGCCGCATTATAATTATGTGGGCGACTCCATCCTCGGCCACCGGGCGCATCTCGGCGCCGGCGTGAAGATTTCCAACCTCAAGCTCTTCCCCGGCAACATCGAAGTGGAAGTGGACGGCGTGCCGCGCGACACCGGCCTGCGGAAGTTCGGCGCCCTGCTGGGGGACGGCGCCGAAGCCGGCTGCAACGCCGTGCTCAACCCCGGCAGCATTCTCGGGCGCGGCGCGGTGATCTACCCGAATGTTTTCTGGCGCGGCATCCTGCCCGCCAACATGATCGCCAAGAACAAGGCGGAAATTGCGGTCGTCATCAAACGGCCAAGGGAGAATTGAAGTTCAAATGGATTGAACCCGAAACAACCGGCCGCCGTTTGTTTCCGCGAGCATCCACATCACGCCTTGAATAAACCCCCAGTCGCAGCGGCAGGGCGGATGCCGACTTGTCCGCTTGACTTGTCGTTTTTTTTGGGCAGATATGAACCCATGCGATTCATCCCGCGCCCTGCCCCGGCGGCCGCCCTGGCCATCGCCCTCTTCGCCGCCGTGCTGGCGCTCCCGGCCGCGGCACAGACCCTGTTCGTGGGCCCGAATGTCAACATCAGCCGCCAGACCGGTTATCAGGGCGAGGAAGCCATCGCCATCGACCCCACCAATCCCAACCGCCTCTTCGCCTGGGCCAACGACCTTTCCGGCAGCGACAACTCGGCCGCCTACAGCCTCAACGGTGGCGTCACCTGGACCGCGCGTCTCACCGGCACCGATGGCTGGCCCGCGCTGGGCGGCGACCCCACGTGCAGCTTCGACGCCTTTGGAAATCTCTATGGCGCGTCCTTCGACGGCGCCTTCAACAACATCCTCGTGCATGCCAGCACCAATGCCGGCCAGACGTTCTCCGTCTCGCTGCTGACCATCGGCACCTCGGGGCTCGACCAGCCCACCATCAAGGCCGGGCCGGGCACCGTCGCGGGCCAGCAAGCCGTCTGGATAACGTATCTCACCAATCCGGGCCTCGTCGCCCGCGGTGCGCCGGTCACCGGCTACAATTCCTTTGGCGCCTTTGGCTCGGAACTGACCATCCCCGGCTCCAACTCGGGCAATTTCGGTGATGTCGCCATTGGCACCAATGGCCGCGTGGCTGTCGCCTATCAGACGCCGTCCGGCGCCGCCGGACCCTCCACCATCAAGATCGCCATCAATGCCTCGGGCAGCATCACGGGCAATTTCGTGCTCGCCGCCGGCACGGTGGCCACGCAGGTCGGCGGGTTCCGCGCGATACCCGCCCAGCCCAGCCGAACCGTCGATGCCGAGCTGGGACTGGCCTATGACATTTCCAATGGCCCTCATCGCGGCCGCCTGCATCTGGTTTACACCGACGCCCCCAGCACCACTTCCAATGACCTGAATATTTACACGCGCTATTCGGATAATGACGGCGCGACGTGGAGCAGCGCCGTCCGCGTGAACACCGACAGCGGCACCAACAGCCAGTTTTTCTCCAAAATCGCCCTCGACCCGACCTCCGGCAATATCGCCGTGGCCTGGTACGATTGCCGCAACAGCCCCGCCAACAACCGCGTGGAAGTCTGGGGCACCATCAGCACCAACGGCGGCGCGTCCTACCTGCCCGAGGTGAAAATCAGCGCCGGCTCCACCAGCGGCGTGGGCCTGGGCAATGGCAACGAACTGGGCGATTACCTGGGGCTGGATTTCTACAACGGCGTCTTCCGCCCCTGCTGGGCCGACGATTCCAACTCCACCGGCGACAATCCCAATGGCACCAGCGAATTGGATTATTACACCGCCGCCGTGACGCTCGTGCCCGCCGCACCCGTCCTGACCTCCCTGGGATTTGGCACCAACAAATTTTTCCGCGTCAAATTGACTTCCACCCCCATGACCGGCTTTGCCCTCGCGGCTTCCACGAATCTGATCAACTGGACCAATATCGCCACCGGCTATACCGGCACCAACGGGGCGATTGTTTTTCAGGATACGAATTCCCCCTACCGCGCCCGCTTCTACCGCGCCCATTGGCCGACGCCATGAAATCCCTCCGCTACCTCCGGCTTTTCCTCGGCTTCTCCGCGTTCGCGTGGGGCATCTCGGTGGTGGGCGTGTTCGCCAGTTGGCCGCAGGTGGATGGCATGGCGCAGGGGATGGGCGCCAAACCCCTCGCCTACGACCCCATGGTGGATTACTGGCTGCGGATGATGGCCGGCGCGTTTGCGCTCATCGGCGGCTGGTATCTGGCGCTGCTGCTGTGGCCCCGGAAATTTCACGCCGCCATCCCGTGGTTCGGCTGGATCATGGTGCTGGAAGGCGTCATCCTGCTGGCGCACGGCCTGCGGCTGGGGCTGGGGCCCTTCCCCTTTTACGGCGATGTCTCGGCCTGTTTCGTCGGCGGCGGGGGAATCCTCTGGTTTTCGTCCGCCGCCAGACCCGAGGTCCGGTAATACTCCCGCCAAACCCTCCCGCACTGTCCGAACCTACCATTTTGACTGGAAACGGTCATCTGCCGCCTGCAAACGACCAAAGTGACCATTTTTTGGACACTCGGAATTTACTTATGACTTCCGTAAGCGTACGGAAGCACCTTTTTTCCCACAAGGTCGTCTTGTAAGCGTACGGAAGCATCTTTTTTCCCACAGGGTCGTCTTGTAAGCGTACGGAAGCATCTTTTTTCCTACAAGGTCGTCTTGTAAGCGTACGGAAGCATCTTTTTTCCTACAAGGTCGTCTCGTAAGCGTACGGAAGCATCTTTTTTCCCACAAGGTCGTCTTGTAAGCGTACGGAAGCACCTTTTTTCCCACAAGGTCGTCTTGTAAGCGTACGGAAGCATCTTTTTTCCTACAAG
The DNA here is from genome assembly GCA_903917705.1 of uncultured Verrucomicrobia subdivision 3 bacterium. GTDB lineage: Bacteria > Verrucomicrobiota > Verrucomicrobiia > Limisphaerales > UBA11358 > UBA11358. Next base: position 3,878 of record CAIXBQ010000040.1, read on the forward strand.
GTCGTCTCGGAACGTTCCGGAAGCGTCTTTTTTCCCACAAGGTCGTTCCGGAAGCTTCCGGAAGCACCTTTTTTCCTACAAGGTCGTCTCGGAACGTTCCGGAAGCATCTTTTTTCCCACAAGGTCGTTCCGGAACGTTCCGGAAGTCATCCTGAGTTTTCAAATTGGCCTCAAAACCAGCTTTGGGTCATTCCGACAGTCGCGAGCCGTCGCACAAAGGGGGTTTGCCGTTGGGCAGGTGGAAATAGGCGGTTTGAATCCGTATCAGGACCGGTGGGGCGAGCGTACCCGCGAGCCGTTGGGGATAAGGCAGTTTCGGGCGTGGCCATGGCTGTGCCCGGCTCCCAGCCCCGGCTCGCGGGTACGCTCGCCCCACCGGATGCGCCGGGTCCGGCTCCAGGGCCGCCGCGTGCCTTATTTCAGCCGCAAAACCTTGATCGCCTGCTGGAAGTCGGCGGGCAGCGGGGCGGTGAGCTTCATGGATTTCTGCGTGCGGGGATGGATGAAGGTGAGTTCCCTCGCGTGCAGCAATACCCGCGGGGCGGCGTAGCCGGTGGCGACGGTGAATTTCTGGTTGGGCTTGGCGCCGTAGGTGGCGTCGCCCAGCACGGGATGGCCGAGATGCAGGAAATGGACGCGGATCTGATGGGTGCGGCCGGTGTGGATGCGGGCTTCGACGAGGGTGGCGTGGTTCAGGGGCTCGAGAACGCGCCAGCTGGTGTGGGCGGCGCGGGCGGAGGCGTGGTCGTGGACGGCCATGCGCTTGCGGTGCGTGGGATGCCGCGCGATGGGGGCGTGGATCTCGCCGGCGTCGGCGGTGAACCGGCCGCAGACGATGGCATGATAGATCTTGTTCACGGTGCGGCTGGCGAATTGTTCGGAGAGGGCCAGGTGGGTGGCGTCGTCCTTGGCCACGACGAGGCAGCCGCTGGTGTCCTTGTCGAGCCGGTGGACAATGCCGGGACGGGCGACGCCGCCAATGCCGCTCAAGCCGCCCGTGCAATGATGCAGGAGGGCGTTGACGAGGGTGTGTTCCTCGTGGCCGGCGGCGGGATGCACGACGAGGCCGGCGGGTTTGTTGAGCACAAGGAGGGAGGAATCCTCAAACAGGATGTCGAGGGGGATTTCCTCGGGCTGGGCGGCGGCGGGACGGGCGTCGGGCCAGTTTACTTCCACAGATTCGCCGGCGCGCGGGGTGTGGGTGGGTTTGACGGGATGGCCGTTGACGCGGATGTGGCCGGATTCGATGAGACGCTGCATGGCGCCGCGGGAGACGGCGGGGAATTGCTGGCGGAGAAAGACGTCGAGGCGTTCGCCGGGCAGCGATTTCTCGATGGTGAAGGTTTCCGTGCGGGTGGTCATCGGCAGATTGGGGGCGAAGGAGCGCGGGGGTTAACTGGCCGGCGGCGGCGTGTGCTCGGTTTTCCAGGTGATGAGGAAGATGAGGCCCACGCCGGTGCAGATGGCGGAGTCGGCGACGTTGAAGGCGGGAAAGCCGATCTCATCGCCGCCGCGCCGCTGAAGATAAAAATAGATGAAGTCGATGACTTCGTGGCGGCTGGGCAGGATGCGGTCGGTGAGGTTGCCAGCGATGCCGCCGAAGATGAGGCCAAACGCGAGCTGGCCGGGAAGCGTGTGGGAATTGAAATGGTGCCGCGTCAGGAACAAGGCCACAAACGCGAGCACGGCAACGAGGGCGAGCATGCCGTTGTTGCCGCGGAACATGCTCCACGCGGCGCCGGTGTTGCCCCAGTGGACGAATTTGAAGAAGCCATTGATGATGATCTTCTCGTCGCCCCGCGGGAGGAGATGCAGGACGAGCCATTTGGTGAACTGGTCCAGCGCAAAGACGGCTGCCGCCACGGCGGCGAGGCGGCGGTTGGACTGGCTGAACGCTAAGGCGGTGCCCGGAATCATCGCGGCCATGTTAAAGGCTGGCGCGCCAAGACCAAAGAGCAAAGTTCACGGAGGCGACTTTGGACTTTGGCCGGACGGGGGTTTGGACTAATTTCCGCCCATGGCACTGGTGCGAATCCTGGTGGACGGCTACAGCCTGCTACACAGCTGGCCGGAGCTGGCCGCGGGCGCGCCGCGCCATTCGGAGACGGCGCGGGACGCGCTGGTGGAGATGCTGACGCATTACCAGGACGCCGGCGGCACGCCGGTGACGGTGTTCTTCGACGGCCGGGGCGCGCGGCGCACCAAGCCGAAAAATCAGTCCGCCGGCGCGGTGGAGGTGCTGTTTTCCAGCAGCGGCCAGACGGCGGACGATTTGATCGAGCGGGCGGCGCACCGGTTCCAGCCCTACGGCGAGGTGCTGGCGGTGACGGACGATTTCGCGGAGCGCGCCACGGTGAGCGGCTTCAACGGCTCGGTGGCGAGCTGCGATAATTTCATCCGGATGATCCAGAATGCGCTGGCGGTCATGGAGGAAAACCTGAACAATCACAACCGCGCCGAGCGGAACCGCTTTACCCGCTCGCGCCCAAGCCGATGAAACCAAGCCGCTCCATCATCCCTGCCGCCGCCCGCTGGCTGCTGGCGGCGCTCACCGCGCTGTCGCTGGTCGCCCGCGCGCCGGCCCAACCCGCGCCGGAAGAACGCTGGCTGCTCATCTTCGACACCTCGTCGGCGATGAAGAAACGGCTGCCGGCCGTGGAGGCGGCGGTCAAAAACTTCCTGGCCACCGACGGCGGCAACCAGCTGCACCCGAATGACACGGTGGGAGTGTGGACCTTTGACCAGCAGTTGCGCACGGGCCAGTTTCCGCTGACGCTCTGGAGCCCGGAACGGGCGACGGTGACGTATTCCAACCTGGTCGCGTTTCTGCGCGCGCAGCATTACACGGACACGACGGCGCTGGCCGCGCTGCAGCCGATGCTGAGCCGGGTCATGGAGAATTCCGAGCGGCTGACGGTGGTCATCTTCTGCGACGGCCAGAGCGACATCACCTGGACGCCCTATAACGACGGCATCAACCAGACGTTCCGGCAAAGCTTCGAGGAGCGGAAGAAGACGCGCCAGCCGTTCGTGCTGCTGCTGCGTTCACAGCGGGGCCGGATCACCGGCAGCACGGTCAACTTCCCGCCGGGCAAACTGGACATCCCGCCGTTTCCGCCGCTGCCGCCGGACCCGAAAACGCTCCTGACCAACGGTCCGGCAACCGCGTCCGCCCATGCCGCCCCCAAGCCGCCGGCGGTGGTGCCGTCGCTCGTCATCATCGGCACCAACGTCAGCACCAATATCGACGACATCCCAAAACCGGCCCCGGCCGCCCCGCCGAAAGCCGCCGTCGCCCCGACCGAAACCAACCGCCCGGCTACCAACGGAGCGGTGACGGCCAGGGCCGGTTCATCCGGCCCGACCGCGTCGCCCAACCCGCCGGCCACCAACCGGCTGGAACCGGAGGCCAAGGACACGAACCATGCCAGCCCGGCCGCCCCGACCAACGCAACCGGCCCGGCGGAGCCGGCCGGCGACACGGGCATGCGCGGCTGGCTGATGCTGGGAGGCGGACTGCTGGTCATCGCCCTCGCACTGGTGATTTACTTCGTGGTGCGCGTGCGCACCCGCGGCCAGAGCAGCCTGATCACCAGCTCGATGAATCAGGACCGCCGGCCGCCCGGTCGAGATTGATTTTATTTCCGCGTGACTTTTGTCCGCGGGTATGGAAAATTTCGCGGCCATGAAAGCTATCCATTTACTCTGTGCGCTCGGCCTGTTCGCGGCCGTTGCCGCCCAAGCTGAAGATGCGAAAACCAACGCGCCGGCCCCCGCCGCGCCAGCCGCCGCCCCCGCCGACACCAAGGAAGTCGCCGTGGTCAAGACGAGCGAAGGCACGATGGTGCTGGAGTTTTATCCGGAAGTCGCGCCGGGCCACGTCGAGAATTTCAAGAAGCTCGCCAAGAAGGGCTTTTACGACGGCACCTGTTTCCACCGCGTCATCAAGGGCTTCATGATCCAGGGCGGCGACCCGAACACGAAGGATGAAAACGCCAAGGACACCTGGGGCACCGGCGGCCCCGGCTACACCATCAAGGCGGAGTTCAACGCCAAGCACCACGCGCGCGGCGTCCTCTCGATGGCGCGCACGGCCGACCCGAATTCCGCCGGCTCGCAGTTCTTCATCTGCCACGGCGACGCCGGTTTCCTGGACAACCAGTACACGGTGTTCGGCAAGCTGATCAAGGGCGACGACGTGCTGGAGAAAATCGCCACCACGGCGACGGAACCCCCGGACCGGCCGGTGAAGCGCGTGAATGTTGAAAGCGTCAAGATCGTGCCCGCCGACAGCGTGAAATAACCAACCACCAAAAATATTTTTATGAGCGAAGTTGCCATCCTCAATACCAGCGCCGGCGAAATGGTTCTCGAATTCTGGCCGGACGTCGCGCCGGGCCACGTCGAGAATTTCAAGAAGCTGGCCAAGCAGGGCTTTTATGACGGCACCTGCTTCCACCGCGTCATCAAGGGCTTCATGATCCAGGGCGGCGACCCGAACACGAAGGACGACGCCAAGCAGAACCAGTGGGGCACCGGCGGACCCGGCTACCAGATCAAGGCGGAGTTCAACGACAAGGCCCACACGCGCGGCGTCCTCTCGATGGCGCGCTCGAATAATCCCGATTCGGCCGGCAGCCAGTTTTTCATCTGCCACGGCGACCCGCGTTTCCTCGACCGCCAATACACGGCGTTCGGCAAGCTCATCAAGGGCGACGACGTGCTGGAAAAGATCGCGACCACGCCCACGCATCCCGGCGACCGGCCCGTCAAGAAGATGAGCCTCGTCAGCGTGAAGATCGTGCCGGCGGATTCTGCAAAATAAGCACCGGCTGCATCCCTGAAATCAATTCAAGGCGCAGATTCATCTGCGCCTTTTTTTCGTTTCACCGGCTGATACCGACAGCTAAAATATGCCCGTGGATATTTCCGAACTTGCCCATGTCCTCGTCGCCCTCGGCTGTCCCGCCGATAAATCCACCGCCATGGCCGCGCAACTGGACAAGCGCGCCCGCCAGCTCGCCGCAGAAAAACAGCGCAGCTACGAAGAGGCGCTGAAGCATCTGCTGACCCTGATGAAACAAGGCTGGGCGGCACCGAAATAGGGAGGGGAAGCCGGCAGGTGGCGGGTGCGGAAACACGTTTCAGTTTTTTTCTAGCTTCCAACTTCCAACTTCGGTCTTCTATGCCGAATGATTCGTCCCTGGAAAACAATCCGCTCCACGCCCGTCGGCGATTTCCGGATCTTCAAGATCCGCTCCGACACCTGCGTCAATCCGCGCACCGGTAAGGAACATGACTTTTTCGTCCTCGACAGCGTCAACTGGGTCAATGTCATCGCCGTCACCCCCGACCAGAAGCTGGTGATGGTGCGGCAATACCGCCACGGCTCCGGCACGGTGGAACTGGAGATCCCCGGCGGCATGATGGACCCGCACGAGACCGATCCGGTGGCAACGGGCGTGCGCGAATTGCGCGAGGAGACCGGCTATGCGGGCGAAAATGCCCGACTGCTTGGCCGGGTCCACTCAAACCCGGCGATTTTGAGCAACTTCACCTACACTGTGCTGGTTGAAAACTGCCGGCCGCAACACGACGTGGAATTCGATCATGGCGAAGACCTGGTGACGGAACTCGTGCCGGTGGCGGAAATCCCCAAACTTGTCGCCGACGAAACCATCGGCCATAGCCTGGTTGTGGTCGCACTTAATCATTTCGACCTGTGGCGGCGGGGAATAAAAAAAATCGCCTGACAAACAGACGCACATCCATGCCCCCCTTGATCGAGTGCCAACGCTGCACGGCCTGCTGCCGCTGGCCGGGACAGGTGTGCTTAACGGACGCGGAAATCGGCCGGCTCGCCGCGTTCAAGGGTGTCAGCGAACATGAATTCATCCAGTCTTTCACCCGCCTGCGTCAAGACCGTCGCGGACTGGCGTTGCAGGAAAAGCCGGACGGTGAGTGCATCTTTCTGGAGGGTAAGAATTGCGCCGTGCAATCCGTCAAACCGCAGCAATGCCTTGATTTTCCAAACGGCTGGATGAATTCACTGTGGGGCAGGTTTTCTTTGGCGCACATCAAACAAGCATACCCCATGCTGGCCAACTGCGCCGGGTTCAAGGCGTTTTTGAAATCGGAGGGAAAAACAGATCAGCACCCCGCAGCCAAGGCTCCATGAGCGAGGACAGATCTTTGACCAACTCGAAACCTGTTTAAAAAACCAAGTGAACACGCCTTGATACGCGCCTTTATATTGAGTTGCATTTAATCCAAACTCCGAGAAAATGCCTCTGAGTTAAGCGTTTATGGCAAAGATTCTCATCATTGATGACGACCTACAAATTTGCCGCGTGCTCAGTGAATTTCTGCGCCGGCAGGGGCACGAAGTTACATCCGCCTCCGATGGCAATGCGGGGCTGGTGGCAGCAACCTCTTCAAATCCGGATTTGATCATATGCGATCTGGAAATGCCGGGGCTGGACGGACAGGAAGTGGTTTCCGCGTTACGCCGCGACAGCCGGCTGGGAGAGGTTGCGATCATCTTTTTGAGCGGATGCTCGGATCGCGGCCAGATCCGCCAGAGCATGAATCTGGGCGGGGATGATTTTATCACCAAACCGGCCCAGCTCCCGGAAATTCTCGAGGCGGTCAACGCCCGGCTGGCCCGCCGGCAAAAGCAGGTTCGGCAACTGGACCGGCAAATCGAACAGGCGGCGGAGATATTTGTCGGGATCATCCATGATTTGAACAAAATGACGCCGGAAGTCCGGTGGCTGGCAGATACGGGCGCCGGAACGGCGGAACAACAAAATAAGATCATCCAGCGCGTGCACGAGTTTTTAGGCGCCAGTGAATCGCCCGAGGGCAAACCGCCAACCGCCTCCCCCCGTCCCACTTCATTGCTCATCAAAAACCAAAGCCGGCAACAATTTCTGAAACTTTCAGAGGTGAAGGCGCTGATGGCCTATGGCGAATACTCCAATATCTACTGGGGCAAAGACCAGCACATGATGTTCCGGAAGCCGCTGAAACAGTGGGAGACGGAATTGCCGCCCGAACAGTTTGTGCGAGTGCACCGGCAGGCGATTGTCAATCTGGCTCATCTCGATTACGTGGAGAAGGACCCGGCCGGAAAATCGCGGATTCATGTGCGTGAATTCAAGGAGGCCATTCCGGTCAGCCAGCGCGAGACGGCGCACTTCAACCGTTGTTTGAAGAATTTTCAGGGACGCTGAACCGCTTTTGCGATTTTTGCAGCTTCGCCTCACACTGGTGGATTTCGCCTTGGCTAGAGACGCAACATCCATGCGACCATCAGACCGGTCCTGATGTGGTTCCAGACTAATCTTCAACCAACAACACAGCGGAAAATAAAGGCACCCGGGTGAAACGGCGATAATCCATCGTTTGCTTCAAAATAGCCGCCGTCTGGTGCAAAACACTAACGGTTCTCTTGTGAGCGGTGTATTAAGCCCCACGACGTGAAGACGATTTTCATCAGACGAACGGTTGGCCCGGTGCCACATAACCAAGGTTTAGCCAATCAGTTCTGCCGCAATTGGGCAATCACGTTCAAATATTCCAATTGGTCGAGCGGGGGCATTACTGAACAGTCTGACAACCGCCGTTGATCAGACCCCGTTAATAGTGGAAAAATCAAACAAACAGGTTCAACAAAGAACACATGAAAAGACATATTACGGCAATATTGCTGCTGGCAGCAACGTGGGTACGGGCGACGCCGACCATCACCCAAAACAGCCTGCCAGCTTCCAAAACAGCCGGGGACCCGGCTTGGATCTGGAGCCATGGCACAGTAATCGGGTTGCCGTTGCCGGCGTTGCTGATGCCGGTCATTTGTTTAGCCATGCTCCTGGGGCTGGCCGGCCTGCGTTGGGCTTGGTTAAGGTTTTCACCACAAAATGCCGTTTTGAAAACAACCCCTGACCGCGTGAAAACACCACCGGCTATTTTGGACGCCGGAGGAGCCACCACCTTTTGCGCACTCTTTTGTAAAAAATATAATTGTTCGCCAACGGAGTTTATTGAACGGGTTTTGTGGCGATGTCTGAAGCCCCAAGCTAGGCTGGGCGCGATTTTTATCTGGTGGATGCGCCATGAGTTCTTTCTGGAAGATGTCGAAATGATTCAACATGTCAAAGATCTGAGCGATCCTAGAAACATGGCGTATGAAGTTAACACCTTTCGTTACTACAACGGTTTCCGTCCCCGAAAACTCATGAAAGCCGTTTTGCGTGATGTTTTTGGGATCCGTGTTTCCGGTCAGCGATTGATGGATTTGTGCCAAAAATTATATTCCCAGGTGGATGGCCATCCCACCCCGAATAATTAGTCACTTCACCAGCCTGGGGAAATCGGGGAATGTGAAAATAGAACTGGCGCCACTTTAACGGATAGCCGTATTGCGGCATCATTTTTTTACCAAAGAATTGCGAAGAACCCCGGCAAGGGTTGTCATGTTAATCGGCTTTTCGACCAGCTCCCAAATGCCGGTTTCCTGCAATTGCTGTTCGGTAACCGTAGCTCTGAAACCGGTTGCCAGAATGATGGGCAGATCCACGCGAATTGCCCGGATCTGTCGGGCCACTTCCAGACCATTCATTTGCGGCATCGTTAAGTCTGTGACGACAAGATCAAATCTCGCCGGATTCTCCCGAACCCAACTGACAGCCTCCCGGGGATTGGTCGTGATGGTGCCCTCATAATTTAACGCCTTCAGCAGCCGTTGATACGCCTTCGTCAACGCGATTTCGTCATCCACCATTAATATCCTTTGCCCCTGTCCGCAGGGAATGGTGCCCTCCATCTGGCCAGACATAAGCACATCCTTCGTCTGTGCAGGAAAACATAGATGGAAGATGGTTCCCTGCCCCGGCTGGCTTTCAACCATAATGACGCCATCGTGTGACTCGATAATGCCATGCACCACCGCCAAACCAAGACCGGTGCCTTTGCCAATTGGCTTGGTCGTGAAGAACGGTTCAAAGATGCGCTCCAAAGTTTTGCGATCCATTCCGTGGCCGGTATCGTCAATGGTCAAGCGCGCGTATTGGATGGCCCGGAGTCTTGAGTGGGATTTGAGGAGATTTTCATCGGGCTGAAAGGCTTCCAAGGTGATGGTGAGCCGGCCCGATCGGCCTTCCATCGCGTGCAGGGCATTGGTGCCTAGATTTATCGTCACTTGATAAATTTGCGTCGGGTCAGCCAAAACGGTTGGCGCATTCGCCGACAAATTCGTTTCTATCTGGATGTTCGTCGGCAAAGAGGCCCGTAGAAATTTTGCCGCTTCCTTAACGATGGAGTCCAGCCGGACGACTTGACGCTCCTGTTCCCGCTGGCGGCTGAAAGTCAAAATCTGCTGCACCAAATCCTTGGCCCGCTCGCCCGCCTTTTGGATTTCCGCGATCTTATCCAGCGCCTCAGGATTCTCAGCAAAGTCCAGCTGGAGCAGATTGCAGTTGCCGAACATGACCGTGAGGATGTTATTGAAATCATGGGCGATGCCGCCGGCCAATTGACCGATCGCCTCCATTTTCTGAGACTGGCGGAATTGGGCCTCGAGTTGCACTTCGCGCGTCACATCGCGCTTCACGGCCACGTAATTCACAATCCTGCCACTGGCGTCCCGCACGGGCGAAATCGTGGCTTCTTCTTCGTAAAGCCCGCCATCCTTGCGCCGGTTGATGAAATGACCGCTCCAGATTTCGCCACGCTCAAGAACTGACCACATCCTGCGGTAAAATTCCGCATCATGCTTGCCGCTCTTGAGAATGCCGGGATTCTGACCGATCGCCTCTGCCCGGGTGTAGCCGGTGGTTTTCTCAAATGCCGGGTTGGCATAGAGAATGCTGCCGGAGATGTCGGTAATAACAATGGTCTCGGCGGCCTGCTCAACGACGGTCGCCAAACGCGTATGAGATTCCTCGACGCGTTTGCGCCCGGTGATATCGCGCACCAGTCCAAGCGTGAACTGTTCACCCGCCAGCTCGATCAACTCCACCGAAACCAGCAAATCACAGATTTCGCCTGACCTTTTGCGGGCCTTGATTTCCAAATCCTTGCAGGTCCCCTGCTCCCGCAGTTGTCTTATCATCCCATCGCGCTGGGCGGGAACCGCCCACATTTTCAATTCCCCCGATGAACGGCCAACAAGTTCGTCACGGGTATATCCATGCAGGTCAGCGAAGGCGGCGTTGACATCCATAATCCGGCCGTCGTCCAGGCGGCTCATGACGATGCCCAGCGGACTGTGCTGAAATATGATTGAAAGGCGGGCTTCGTTTTCCTGCAACCTCCGCTCGGCCGCCTTGCGCTCGGTGATGTCCTCAATCGTGGCCATGGTGCGAACGGGCTGGCCGGCGCGGTTCAGAATGGCAGTCACGTTCACATTGACCCAGGCCACCTTGCCATCCTTGCGCACATAGCGTTTTTCGATGTGATAATCCGGCGTCTCACCCCGGACAAGGCGCTCGTTGATTTCCCAGCCTTTCTGCCTGTCGTCTGGATGCGTCAGCTCAGAAAATGTCATCCCCAGCAACTCATCGGCGGTGTATCCGGTGATCGTGCCCATCTTCTGGTTAACGCGCAGGAATTGCCCGGTGCGAGGGTCGGCTTGCGCCATCCCAATGGAGGCCATCTCAAACATGGCGCGAAAGTTTGCCTCGCTGGCCCGAAACGTCGATTCGGCCTCCTGCCGAGCCCGCCGCTCCACTGCATCACGCTGGCTGCGCTGCAGGGCCGGTACAAGCCGCGTCAGATTGTCCTTCAGCACGAAGTCCGAGACACCCTGCTTTAAAAACTCTACCGCCATTTCCTCGCCAATGCTCCCCGAAACTAAAATCACTGGCAGGTCCGGATGTCGGGCTCGAAGCATGTCCAGCGTGTCTTTGAAAATCTGCTTCGGCACGTTGTAGTCCGACAACACGGCATCCCAACCACCCTTTTCGATGGCCGCCTGCAAGTCCGCCAGTTGCGCCACACAATGGCAACGCGCGGTTAAGCCACCCTTCTGCAAATGCCGTTCGATGAGCCGGAAATCAGCCAGCCGGTCCTCGATGACCAGAAGTTTGAGCGGCTTTTTCATGCTCGGCATCCGGGTTGCGGTTCATTGGCAGACAGCCGGCAAACATCCATTCGCGCCACCAACCTGGCAAACACATGAAAATCTAACAGCCCGAACACAAAACTGGTCGCGCTTGGCTCACAACTCCACAACCGCTCCAATTCCTCGTCGGGGAAACCAGGAATGAAGCCGGGCAGCAAAGAAGTCTGCGGGTTCGTTCGAAGGCGCTTCAACGCGCACAAACGGCATCCGGTGGTTGGTTTATGAAAGTCGGCCTTTCGTGACTTGGCGTTCATGGCAGCTTCCATCGATTGTTTGCAATGTGCTCTGCCAGAAGGAAAAACACCAGAAGAAACACGATGATGACGACCATTGGTTAAGTGACTGCCTGAAAGAGGGTTAAAACTCGATGAACGCCCTGCGCAACTTACGGGTCTATTCGTTGTTGGAATAAATGACTGCCAATATTAACATTCACACCTTTATGAAACCTCACTTTTACACGAAAACCGTGATTGCCCTCGCTTTGGCGGTGGCCACCACCGCTGTCATCAGTCAGGCACAAGAACAGCCGATGCCACCACCTGCGGCCGCCAGCGCTTTGCCACCGAACATCGATCCGTCCAGCCCGATTGCACAGGTCATCAAGCTTACGCAGGCTGGTGTGGAGGCCGGGGTCATCCGGAATTACATCGCCAATTGTCCCGGTGCTTTCAATCTCGACGCAGCGAAGATTGTCGAACTCAACGACGTCGGCGTTCCCACCGACATTATCAACGCGATGCTAGATCATGACAAAAACATTTCAGCCTCCGCAGTTGTCACGGCACCGCCGCCCGCAGCGGGTCCCGATTCCGCACCATCGCAAGACGTGACGGTGGATTATTTCAATGACACGCTGACGCCCTACGGCTCATGGGTGGTAGTCGAGGGTTATGGCCGCTGCTGGCGGCCGACGACAGTGATTTATGATAACACCTGGCAGCCCTACTGCGACCGCGGCCACTGGGTCTATTCCGATTGCGGCTGGTATTGGGACTCCGATTATTCGTGGGGAGTGACGTTCCATTATGGACGCTGGTTCCGGCATGCTCGCTATGGCTGGTGCTGGTGGCCGGACACGGTCTGGGCGCCGTCCTGGGTCACCTGGCGTTCCAGCAGTGATTACTGCGGTTGGGCGCCGTTGCCGCCGTTCACGGTCTACCGTCCAGGGATTGGATTTTTATATCGGGGCGCCTCCGTTGCGATTGGTTTTGATTTCGGTCTGGAAGCGAGCTATTTCACCTTCGTCTCGCCCGACCGGTTTTGCGACCGTCATCCGCGCTATTACCGCGCCGACCATGAGCGTCAGGCGGAGATTTTCCACCGGACCACTGTCATCAACAATTACAACGTCAATAACCGGACCATCGTCAACGGCGGCATTTCCGTGGACCGCTTTAACAGTGGCGGCCACCGGCCCATCCAGCCCGTCGCCATCGCGCAAATCCCCAACGCTGGCCGCCAGGGCTGGCGTGGAAATGACACCGGCGGCAATGGCCAACTCCGCCATGGCCCCGTGCTCCGCAACGAACCGAACAACAACGTACTTCAAAATCGGCCCGGTCAAACCGGGACGCCTGGTGTCCACCCGCCGGAACACGGGTCGCAACCCCAAACACCGAATCGCAACTTAAACGGGAATTCACCGGCGCATCCGCAGACGCCTGCCCAGCCGGGCAACCGGAACGGCTTGAGCGAACAGGGCAATCACAGTTCCACGCCGCCGACCGGCACACCGATCAATCGCACGCCGCAGCACAATGAACCATCTGTGAACACCGGCCGGAGTGTTCAACAACCTCCGAATCCTGCACAGCCAACTCGGAACCCGCAGTTGCAATCGCCGCCGACGGTTACCCCGCCCGCGGCTCATGACCCGTCGCGCCGTGATGGATCCGCAAATCTGGGCGCGTCAGAACATCATGTTAATCCGCCCGCAGTCACGCCGCCAACGCCGGAGCACAGCCAGCCGGCTTACAATGCGCAGCCAAACCGGAATCCGCAGCCACAGTCGCCGCCGGTGGTCACGTCTCCGCGCAACACCGCACCGGCGCAAAACACGCCGCGCAGCTCGGACCGGGGCTCCGACCGGGATAAACAAAATCATTGAACGGGCTTCTTCCATTCACGCCGCGACGGCAACGTCGCGGCGTTTTTGCTTTTGCCAGCCGACCGCCGCTGGCAACCTTTTCGCGTGGGAATTTCCGTACGACAATTTGAACAGATGAAACAGCGCCTCGACGGCGGGCCGGCGCGTACGCCGGTTGTTTTCACGCCCGTCACGCACCACCCACCATCCTTCACAAAAACCATTTTGGGAATTGATCCTTCGCTGCGCGGCACCGGCTACGGCATCATTCAAACCAGCAGACCAGCCGCGGTGGCACTGACGCACGGAACCATTGCCTGCCCGAAAGACTGGGAACGATCGCGCTGCCTCGCCCATATTTCACGGAGTCTGCGTGAGGTGCTGGAACAGTTCAAACCGGATATTTGTGTCGTCGAAGGCCTGTTTTTCGCACAGAATATAAAGACAGCCATCATCATGGGCGAGGCGCGGGGCGCGGCGATCGCGGTGGTTGCGGAAGCCGGGTTGGACATATTTGAAATCGCGCCGCGCAAGGTAAAGCAAGCCATCGTCGGCTATGGCGCGGCGCAAAAAATTGCCGTCGCCAAGATGGTCCAGAGGATGCTAAACCTAGCCGAATTGCCCGCCCCCGACGCGGCGGACGCCTTGGCGCTGGCGCTGGCGCACGCGCAAGGAAACCGTCGTTCCGGCCTGACACCGCTGAAAAAAATTTGAAAATGAAACCAATCCCGCACATCCGCCGTCAAACGCCCAACACCGAACCGGGCCCTTGCCGCGAGTATATTCGCGGTCCGATGGTCCCCGTTTGCGCATGATTACTTTTCTCCAAGGCAAACTCGTCGAAGCCCTGCCCACGCAAGTGGTCGTGGACGTGAACGGCGTCGGCTATGAGGCGCTGATTCCACTGTCGTCGTTCGACAAATTGCCGCCGTCCGGTCACCCGGTAAGACTGCTCACGCAACTCGTCATCCGCGAGGATGCGCACACGCTTTACGGTTTCATGTCGGCGGCGGAACGCGATCTGTTCCGGCTGCTCGTCAACAGTGTCAGCGGCATCGGTCCGAAAACCGCGCTGAACATATTAAGCGGCATGAACGCGACGGTATTCCGGGGCGCGGTGGCAAATAGCGACGTGAAATCACTCTCGCAGATTTCCGGCGTCGGAAAAAAAACCGCCGAACGCATCGTGGTGGAACTGCGCGACAAAATCGGCGCGGCCGGCGCGCTGGAAGCGGCGAGCGCGAAACACGCGCTTTCGCCCGACGACCAGAAAACCAACGACGCCACACTCGCGCTCATGGCGCTGGGCTTCAAACAAATTGACGCCCACGAAGCGGTCCGCGCCGCGCAAGCGATGCTCGGCTCAACGGCCACAGTGGAGCAGTTGATCCGCGCATGCCTGAAAAAAGGTTGAGCTGATGCCTCAAACCCAGAGTCCAAAACCCAAAGTCCAAAAACGCGGCGGCGTGATCATTCCCCATGCGCCGAAGTGGCACCAGCGGCTGGTGGCAGCGTTGATTTTCGCGCTGGCCCGCGGGCTGGCCGCGACCCTGCGATTCAAACTGGACGATGCGTCCGGCTATTTTTCCGACCGGCCGCAGGAGAAGATTATTTTTGCGATCTGGCACAACCGGCTGGCACTGGCGCTGATTCTTTACCAGCGTTATGTGGCGCGCCGGGACCGCCAGCGGCGGCTGGTGGCACTGGTAAGCGCAAGCCGCGACGGCGGCTTGCTGGCGGGGATCATGGAACTGTTCAAGGTAATTCCTGTGCGCGGCTCGTCCTCGCGCCGCGGGGCACAGGCGCTTAGGGAGATGGCGAGTTGGGGCCGGCGAGGGCATGACCTGGCCATCACACCTGACGGTCCGCGCGGTCCGTGCTACAAAGTGCAGGAAGGTGTGATTTCCGCCGCGCAACTGACCGGAATGCCCATCGTACCGGTGGCCTATCACCTTAACTGGAAAATCCGTCTAAAAAGCTGGGACCGGTTTCAGATTCCCCTGCCATTTGCCCGCTGCGAAGTCACCATCGGCAATGCCCTCCGCGTGCCGCACGAAACGGACGAGGCCGGGCGCGAGTCCTTGCGTCAAAAACTCGAAACCGAACTCCGCGCCATTTCGCGCGATTAAAGCATGATCGCCCGCGTCAGTCTGGAAATCGCACTGCGCAAGGAGTTCGATTATTTGATTCCGCCTGAACTGGCCGGACAGGTGGATGTCGGCAGCCGGGTGCAGGTACCGTTCGGCCCTCGCAAAATTCTCGGGGTCGTCACCGCCGTCGCGGAAGTATCCGGGCGTGCCAATCTCAAGCCGATTCTCAAGGTTATCGGCGCACAAACACTGGTGACACCCAAAGTTTTGAAGCTGGCGCGGTGGATCGGCGAATATTACTGCTGCGCGCCGGAGACCGCGCTGAAATCCGTTCTCCCCGAAGCCGTGCGCAAGGAAGACGCGGGCTGGCGCGAAAGATTGTTTGTCCGCCCGCGGCCGGTCACTGGCGAATTTCCGAAGCTGCCCAAGCGCCAGCAGGATGTCTGGAACCTCATCGAAGAACGGCGGGAAATGTTGCTGTCCGAGCTGGTCGAACTGGCGCAAACAACCGCCGCAACGGTGCGCAAGCTGGAAGACCGGGGGTTGATTGAAATCGCCCCGCAAATTTCCGAACGCGACCCGTATGCCCGGGAAATCATTCTCGCGACACAGCCGCTGGTGGTGAATCCCGCGCAAGCCGCCGCGCTTGACCAAATCAAGTCGGCGATGAATGCCAGGCTTGAAGCAACCCCAACGACGGCGGCGGCGTCTTCAACCTTCCTGCTCCACGGGGTCACCGGCTCCGGGAAAACGGAGGTTTACCTGCAAGCCATAGCGCACGCGCTGGAGCAGGGAAAAGGCGCGATCGTGCTGGTGCCGGAAATCTCGCTCACGCCGCAGACGGTCGAGCGGTTCAAGGCGCGGTTCAGCTCGGGGAAATTGCAGACGCTCGTGGCCGTTTTGCATTCGCATTTGAGCACGGGGGAGCGGCATGACGAATGGCACAAAATCCGTCAGGGCCGCGCGCGGATTGTGATCGGCGCCCGCTCCGCGATTTTTGCGCCGGTCGAACCGCTCGGCCTCATCATTGTGGATGAGGAACATGAGCACACTTACAAACAGGAGGAAGCGCCGCGATATCACGCCCGCGACGTCGCCATCATGCGCGGGCAGATGGAAAACGCCGTCGTCGTGCTCGGTTCAGCCACGCCGTCGCTGGAAAGCTACGCCAATTGTATAAGGGGGAAGTTCACGCTGCTGGATTTGCCCGAGCGCGTGGACAACCAGAAAATGCCCCATGTCCGCGTCGTGGACATGCGGCAGACGGCGCGCGACGGCAAAGGGCCGCCGATATTTTCGCCGCAGCTCAAGGAAGCCATCACGCAACGTCTGGAGCGCGGGGAGCAGACGATTCTGTTTTTGAACCGGCGCGGCTACTCGACTTCGCTGCAATGCCCCAAATGCGGCCACGTCGCCCAGTGTCCGAATTGCAGCGTCTCGCTGACCTATCACCGCACGGAGCAGAAACTCGCCTGCCACCTCTGCGGCCACAACGAAAAAGTCCCCTCCGTCTGCCCCGAGCCGAAATGCAACAATCCGGCGATCCGGTTTGCCGGCACCGGCACGCAGAAAGTGGAGGCAATACTCGAAAAACTCTTCCCCAAGGCGCGCATCAAGCGCATGGACGCCGACACGATGAAACGCAAGGACGACTACCGGCGCGTGCTTGGCGATTTTCGCACGGGCAAAGTGGATATTCTCGTCGGCACGCAGATGATCGCGAAGGGGCTGCATTTCCCGAACGTCACGCTCGTCGGCATCATTTACGCGGACATGGCGCTGCACCAGCCGGATTTCCGCGCGGGTGAACGGACTTTCCAGCTACTCACGCAGGTCGCCGGCCGCGCCGGCCGCGGCGATGTCGAGGGCGAGGTGTTTGTGCAGGCTTTCACACCGTTTCATCCGGCCATCCAATTCGCGCGCCGGCACGACTTCGTCGGTTTCTACGAACAGGAGCTGGAATTCCGCGAGCAGCTGAAATATCCGCCGTTCAGCCGGGTCGCGCTGCTCACACTCAAGGGCCGCAACGAAGAAAAGGTCAAATTCTCCGCCGACCACCTTAAGCGATTGCTGGAAAAAAGACTGACCGAATCCAGGGCACCCGCTGCCGGGGAGTCCAAAGACTCCGCCGCCAGCCCGGGTTTGGACATCGGGCCCCGGGCGGTGAATTTCAAAGACCTGGTGATTGCCGGGCCGGCCCCGGCGCCATTGCTGCGGGTGGAAAATGTTTACCGCCATCAAATCATGCTGCGGACGCGGGCGATGAGTGCGTTGAGCCGCGAACTGGCGCAAATCATGCAAACCTTGTCACTGCCCGAAGAAATCTCGCTGGCAGTGGATATTGATCCGGTGAGCTTGAGTTAGGACGCTCCTTGCCGCCGGCCAAAAGCCTTCGCCTTGACAGCGCGAGGTGAAGTTTCGAGTGGTGCCCCCATCCCGAATTGAACGGGAATCAACGGTTTAGGAAACAGCGTAGCCTTCCTTCATGTCGGTATCAAGAGAACACAATAAACATTGGGCGGTCTTCATTTTGTAATGATTCCGTTACACCCAATCTGATACCGCCATCTGATACTGTTTCCATGAAAACTGAAAATTCGGAATCTGAAAGTCTTTGGACCAAAGCCCCGGTCGCCAACCTTGTCCGCTACGAACCTTCCGGCATTTATTTCGCCCGCGCGAAGGTGCGCGGCAAGCTCGTCCGAAAGTCGCTCGACACCAATGTTCTTTCCGTCGCGAAGCTGCGGCTGGCGGACGTGCTGGATTCCGAATACC
>CAIXBQ010000041.1 GCA_903917705.1 uncultured Verrucomicrobia subdivision 3 bacterium
AGCAACTGCGCCGCAGTTGGAAGCCCAAGGCAGTTTTCTTCGCCTGCTCTCCCGTCAAACCACCGATGACCCCTTGGAATGGCTCGCGCAAACCGCCCCAACCCCGACCGGTTGAAGTCCAACTGCGGTTTCTAGGTTGAACCCCAACGGCACAACCGGAGCCAACCGGGACTGACCCCTTCATGGGTCTAGGCATCGTTCGCACACTTTATGAGCAAAGCTATCGCACTTACAAACGGTCAGGGGAAGCACATCGGATTTATGCTGCTTGCTGGCGTGGAGGACAGTTACCGAAGCCAGTCGGGTGAGTGGCGAGGCGATTGTGTTTTCATGGCCTTGCCGAAGGAGCCGGCTTTATTTAGCGACCCAGCATTTTTGGAGTTAGCCGAGCGGAAGCAGCGAGGCGAGCATTCGGTTCGCGTTACCAACGACGGCACGACAGTTACTTTTGATGTCGCCGATGCTGGCACAGCTTGCTTTTATGCCACGATTAGCAGCGACGGCAGCAGCGAGTGGGGCACGGTTCGCAATGGCACACGCACACAGTCTGGACGAGCCATTTTTGCCAAGTGATTTGTGAGTATGACCACGATGCTAATCAATAGCAGGATAGGCTGCAAAGTTTCGGGTCCGGTTTAAGCTTCCTTCCTTTTCTTTCTGAATTTCAGGGCTCGGTCCTTCCGGACGGGCATCATTAAAGACCGGCTCGCGGGGACGCTCGCCCCACCACTTGGCCCGTCCGGCACGGACCGGCCGGCACGGACCGGGCGGGCAGAAATTAATTCGGCATTGTCGCTCCCCGGCCCCTTTGCTAGCGTGGGGCGCGGTTTCCGTTCCAACCTGCTTATGAAAATTGAACTCCGGGGGGTGTTGAAAGCCTACCGATCGGTCCGGGCGCTGGACCACGTTTCCCTACAGATCGACCCGGGCCAGATCGTGAGCCTGCTCGGCCCGAATGGCGCGGGCAAAACCACCTTTATCCGCTGCCTGGCGGGCATCGCGGCGCCGGACAAGGGCGCGGTGTGCTATGACGACCAGGAGTTTCACCGGGACCGGCTGGACCTGCGCCACCGGTTTTATCTGCTGCCGGATTTTCCCTTCCTGTTCTGGGAGCAGTCCATCCTCCGCAATATCGCGATCGTGATGCGCCTGTTCGCGGCGGACGGCGCGGGCGCGGAGGACCGGGTGCTGGAGCTGCTGCGGGATTTTGACCTGCTGCCGCTGGCGCTGCGCCCGGTCAATTCGCTGTCGCGGGGGCAGGCTTACAAGGCGGGCCTGGTGGCGATGCTGGCGGTGGACCGGGAGGTGTGGCTGCTGGATGAGCCGTTCGCCTCGGGCATGGACCCGCACGGGATCGATGCCTTTAAGCGCCATGCGCGGGCGGCGGCGGGCCGCGGCCGGACAATCATCTATTCGACGCAGCTGCTGGATGTGGCGGAGCGGTTTTCGGACCGGGTCTGCGTGATCCACAAGGGGGAGCTCCGGGCGTTTGACACGCTGGACCGGCTGCGCGAGCTGGCGGGGGACAAGAATAATGTGCTGGAGGAGATGTTCCGGCAATTGCGCGAGGAGTCGGCGTGAAGCTGCATGCGCCCGGATTTGAGCGCGCGCTCCGCCGGCGGGTCCGGCGGACGGTGCAGGGTTCGCGGGAGCTGAAGAAGGAGTTCCGGCAGGCGAACCGCTTTCGCCGGCCGAACCGGTTCGGCTGGGTGTTCCGGCCGCTGTACGGCTGCCTGCTGGGTTACCTGGCGTGGCTGGTGACCGCCCAGACGGGCCATCTGGCCACGGGCCTGGGGCTCATCAATCTCTGGCTGTTCACGCTGCTGACCTTTCATACGGCAGCGCTCTGGGCGTGCCTGAATGCGTCGCTGGATTTGCCGGCGCTGCATCTGTTGCCGGTGCCGGACGGGCGGATTTTCCGCTGGCAGCTGCAGAAATATTTCCGGTCAACATTCTTTGCGCTGATGGATCTGGGCATCGCCTTCGGGGTGCTGGCGGCGGCGCAGCATTTCCCGCCGTGGAAATGGGCGCTGGCGCTGTTGCTGGCGGCGCTGTCGTGGCTGATGCTGATGGCGCTGGCGGCGCTGGCCGCGGCCCGGCTCCCCCGCTGGCCGTTTCAATTCATGTCGGCCACGATGATCCTGCTGGGGGTGGCGGTGTTTTTCACGCGGACGGTGCTGGGCGACTTTGCCATCCGCGCGCTGGACCAGTGCGCGCCGACGCTGAATCTGCTGCTGCCGACGGGCTGGGCGGCGTCGCTGTTCCAATTGCTGCCGGCGGACCGGCAATGGTGGCCGGCGTTTCTGGTGGTCCCCATCGCGGCGATCCTCTGGACGACGCGGGATTCGCTGCGGCGGCTGGCGGGCTGCGTCCGGTTCCGGGAATATCTATTAGCGCTGCCCTCGGACGTGTTGCCGGAGGAGGCGGAGGAGGCCGGACCGTCCCCGGACAAGCCTCTGCAGCTGGGCCCGACGGCCATCGAGGAAATCATCCAGACGCGGAGGTTCCTGGAGCCACCGCTCTGGCCGCAGCGGGGCTGGCTGGAACAACGGCTGTGGCGCTGGCTCACGCCGCGGGAACGGGCGCTGGCGGATTTTGTTTTTCCAAAGGGGTTCCCCATCGCGGCGCCATGGAAAAGCATCCTCCGGAATCTGGCGATCGCGCTGGTCGGCGCGGGGGCGGCGGGCTTGATCAGCCCCACGGCGCGGCTGAGCGTGCTGGGGCTGGGGCTGTTTGTGACGATCTGCCAGACGCTCGCGCAATTTTTCAGCCAGGGCCGGGCGTTTCAACCGATGTGGTGCAGCGGCGTCAACACGCCGATCTACGCGGGCTTTGGCATCGGCTTCCGGGAGCTGTCGGGGTTGCTGTTCAAATGCTCGATCATCCAGCTCCCGCTGGTGCTGGCTTTCACTGCGACCGCCGGATGCCTGACCGCGCTGATGACGGGGTTCCCCGCCGTGACGGGAATGATCTTCGGCCTAAAAATCGGCGGCCTGTTTTTTGGCGGCCGGTTCATCATGGTCGCGTTTGCCTTCAGCTCCGGCACCAACGACAACACCCGATTCACTTTCCGGACGGTGGCGCTGGGCGCGTTCATCGCCGTGTTCGGCCTGCTTTTTCTGGGATTGGCGGGGGCCGGATTATTCCTGCCCGCCCCGCTGCCGGCGTGGGCGCTTTGGGGCGGCGCCGTGCTGGAGGCTTACGGGTTCTACTGGATTTACAGCTGGTTCTACAATGCCGGCCGCTTCGATCTGATGAACCTGCCCCGGCGCTAAAAGTTTTCCCGGACGTAGGGCGTGTGCCATCGCAGATCCTTGTCCACCACGCCCTTCTTTTTCACGGCCCCCATGATTTCAGTCACCTGGTTCCAGCCGAGCTGAAGTTCGCTTTGGCTCGGCCAGTCCTTGTCGTCGGACCAGAAATCCAATTGCAATTCCAGCCGGCCGTCCTTCTCCGCCGGGGTGACGAGGCTGAACTTATCCAGCGTCTTGGCGAAATCCTTGCCGGACGCCTTCGACCAGCGCCATAACACTTCGTCGGTGATGTCCAGGGGCAGCTCGGGCGGCTTCACGGCAAACAACCGGGGATGGGTCACCTTCGACCCCGACTCCACATAAGCCTTGTCGCCAACGAAAATGGCCAGGTCGCCTTGGATGACTTCGCCGACGCCGTACAAGGCGGGCCAGATCATGACGGTCAGGTCACCCGATCCCCGCTGCTCAAACGAAACGCGCGGCTGACCGGTCTGGCCGGAAAATGCCGAAGGAGGATGGGTAACTTCCAAATACCCGCCGGTGAGCGGCGCCACGGTTTTATGCGACTGGCACCCGGCCAAACCGAGGCTGAGCAGAACCACGGCCAGACCGGATAGCCGGTCGGCCAGCCGGACGTTTAGTTGACGAGAGTTTTGTAACGGCACCTGCATATCAACTCCGCGGGGGACGCAAAGTTTCGCACGATAACCAAACCAACCGCGGCCACAATGCCATCGCGGTCAGTGGTTGATGAACAAAGAGCCCACTTGAAATGAATCAGGCGGGCGTAACCGTCGTCGCGTCTTAATCGCGGAATCCCGGCGATCCGTTACCGGCGGTATCCGGCATGATGATAGCCATGCTCAATTTGAACCGGGCGGTGGCACCAGGCGCCGCCGACCCAGACAAAATGGGCTGAGCGATACGACCAATACCCGGGCGCCCAATAATATCCCGCCCCGGGACAGACGGGAACACATTCAACCCGCAGCGCCGGCGCGCAGGGAACCGGGGCGGCACAAACCACCGGGGCCGCAACAACACGCGGCAGCGGGAACCCGAGGCTGAAGCCGAAGCGGACCCCGGCGTTGGCAGACGTGGCGGCCGCACCAACCAGCGCGGCCAGGAGGATAGTTTTTGTGCTTCGTCGACGTTTTTAATTGGTAAAATGGCGGGAGTGGAGTTTTCTGGTGGGGGATATGATACCAGAAAGAGTGTTTCAGCAGATATTGGCGCTGGGAGAAGCCTGGCGTGTGAAGTGCATGGATTACGTTGAACAGG
>CAIXBQ010000042.1 GCA_903917705.1 uncultured Verrucomicrobia subdivision 3 bacterium
ATGTGCTTCTCATAGCGGTGCCGTTCCAAGGTGAGCCGGTTGCGTTCGTCAATTTGTTCCGCCAGGGTGGCTTTCATGCAAAACAGCGCGCCGGCTGGTATCGGCGCGCTGAGTCTTTGCTGGTATGGAGGACTGCTGGTAGAGCCGACGCCATTAAACGCCGGGGGTGAGAGTTAATCCGTCCAACCGGGCCGGAGATCGGGGGCGATGTAGGGTTCTTCAACCGTCGGGGCCGGTGGCGGCGGCGGCGGCGGCGGCGGAGCGATGGCGAGCGCCAAGGTCAACGCATCTTGCGCGGTGGCCAACTGCGCCTTGACGGTGGCGAGTTCGGCGGCGGTGGCATCGGGCTGCCAGGCGGGGTCACAGGCTTCGGCGGTGAGGCTGGCTTGAAACGCGGTTTCCTGCGCGTCGGTCCATTCGCCGCTTTGCTGGGCGGCGGAGCGGACGGACATCACAAATTTGTAACCGGCTTCCCCGGCGGAAATGATCGTGGGCAGATTGGCGAGGATGAGGGCGATGATGGCGGACATAGGAATTAAAAATTAAAAATTAAAAATTAAAAATTATAAATTAAGCATCAATGCGCCGGCTGGGGAATTTGGGCCAGATAGCCTTGCGCTTGACTGAGGGCGGTTTCCAGTGTGGCCAGTGCCGCCGTGAGCGCCGTCAGATCGTTGGTGGCGCCGCTCGCCTTGTAACGGTTCTTCACAGCGTCGGCACTGCGCACGATGGCTAGGCCGCGCGGATACGCGTTGGTGAGCGGGGCGAGCGTGACGGGTTGCCGGAGCCATTCGCAAAAAGCATGAAAGGGCGGCAGATTGGTTTTGTAGAACGCGCGGTTGGCGTTGTCCATGTGAATGGCGGTGTTGAGCGTGGCCGTGCCGATGCTGATGCTTTGCTCCGCGCGGACCACTTCGGGCCGCGCGCCGGGGGCGAGCGCCGCGCAGCCGGTGAACACCAGTGCCGGAATGATGAGCGCCAGCCACAAGGCCAGGCGTGTGCCGGTGCCGGTGGTCGGCGGCGTGCCATCGGGGTCGGCGTGGCTGAAGTGTGACCAGAGCAGCGAGACGATCAAGAGCACGGCGGCGGTCACGTCGGGCGTGTTGATGAGGCCGGCGGTGTCGGCCAGGCCGTGGCTGGCGAGCAGGGCGGCGGCGAGCTTCATCACCGTGCGGACGAGGGAGGAGAGTTGGTCAGTATTCATGTTTCTTTTTGGGGTGGTTCTTTTGGTGATCGGGCAGAATCAAGTCGAGCAAGGTTTCAATGCGCGCCAGCTTGGCGGATTGTTTGCTCGTGGTCAGCATGAGCCAGCCGACACAGGGCAACAGGATAAATTCCATGATGGCTTCGAGCGTCATAAACTTATTTTTTCTTGAACGCGCCGCGCAGCCAGGACGCGCCGCCGGCGTAAAGGAACAGCCCCACGCCGCCGATGATCCACCAGGCGACGGGGATGCCCAGGAACGGATTCTTGACCAGGTCCGCGACGCTTTTAAGGCCACTCACCGCGCCATCGGCGGCGGCACTGGCCACTTGCGAATTGTAGCTGGCGGTGTCGGCCTCCTGCGCGGCAAGGTGCGCTTGCGTTTCCGCAAAGGCGGCGTCGGCGGCAACCGCGCCCCGGTCGCTGGCAATCAGGCCGTAGAGCCGTCCGCCGGGGGCGTAGTCGGCGTTATTCATGGTGGCAAGCTGCGCGTCCAGAGCTTGGCCGCGCGCCGTTTCGTTTTGGCCGGTGAAGAAGTAGGAGAGATCAAACCAGGACATATTGTTTTTTTTGGGGGGGGTTAAAGATTGGTCGAAGTCACCAGTGCGCCGGCCGGGGTTATCCACGCTTTGAACGGCCAGCCGTTGGACGTAGTTGATCCTACTGTTCCAGGCATCCAGCCATTTGTGAACGAAGAAAGCGAGAACGAGTTGGTTTGTGCGACAAAGCCTTTGCCGGAGAAGCTGCCTCCTAGGAGAGCCGGTGGAGCGTAGTATATAATAACATATAGCATGTAATCAAGCTAGCCTAAAACGCTAGCTTTTTCTTTTTATACCCATAAAAGTTTTATAATATATTACAATTAATAAGGGATAAATCATGTTATTAACTGCCACGGC
>CAIXBQ010000043.1 GCA_903917705.1 uncultured Verrucomicrobia subdivision 3 bacterium
GCCATGACTGCGGTTTCAATGCTGAGATGCGTGAGTCCACTCGCCGGCTTGCACCGGGCGAAGTTATCGACAGGTCACGGTCCGAGGCGGCGCGTATCTCCGTCTAGGCTCAAGGATTGCCAAAGGCACCTTTTAACGACGAACGAGCGTCACGCCTGACCGGGTCCCGGCCGCTGGTTCAGAATAGGTTCACGGGCGCTATCATTTTTTTCTTTCTGCTTTTTTATTAAAAGCCGTCTTGGTTTTGCTTTTCAGGGTTGCGGCGCGCGGGGCGGGATCTGGCGCGCAATGGCCCAGACAAACCCCGACAGTTCGCGTGCCACGGCGGTGACGGCCACCTGCGACTTCTTCCGGCCCACGCGAGTCAGATGGGTGTAGCGGTGATGCAAGCGCCGTTGCGCTTCCCAGGCGATGTCGGTGATGGCTTTGGGTAATCCTTCCTGGCGTTTCTTCAAGTGCGGACTCAGGCGGGCGGGAATTCGGTATTGCCACGCGGCTTCGACCAAAGCGCGGCGGGCCGGGGCGTTGCCCATCTTGGTGATGCCGCCTTGCTGCCGGTCTTTGCCCGTGGTGTGTTCGCTGGGCACCAGGCCGAGATAACCCATCAACTGCCCCGGATGTTCGAAGCGGTTGAAGTCGCCCAACTCCGCCACCAGCGTGGCGGCATGGAGCAGGGCCATCCCGCGCAGACTCATCAGCGCCCGCACCGCCGGTTCCCAGCGCCAGCCCGGCACGGCGCGTTCAATCTCCTGATCGTAGCGCTCCAGCCGCGCGGTCGCCTCGCTGATCACGTCGAGCATTTCCTGAAAGACAATCTGCTGCGTGGGGAACGGCATTTTGATTTTCGCCAGATACCGCAGATGCGCCGGGGTCCAACTGGACTGCCCGCCGTAACGCAGGTTGTGCCGAAGCAAATACATCTTGAGCTGCTGCCGCGCCCGATGTTGTTGTCGCCCCACTTGAAAGCGGGCACGGATCAAGTCCCGCATCGCCTCATCCTCGGGTTCCGGCACATAAATGCCCGTCAACTCGCCGGCCCGATAGAGCCGGGCCAAGTCGTCGGCATCGCGGCGGTCGGTCTTGACCCGCTCGCCGGGTTTGCGCGGAATCTTGGACGGACACACCAGGATGCAGTCCCAGCCGTGCGCCCGCAGGCAGCGGCACAGGGCAAAGCCCCGCGGCCCGGCTTCGTAACAGAATTTTAACGTCATGCCGGGATGCGCCTCCGCCAGCTTTTTGGCCAGCTTCAGCACGTCCTCATGTTCGCCGCCGATGATCCCGTAACGCCGCACTTCGGTGGCATCCGACGGCGCGAGGCTCACGGCGATGGAATCGTTATGCACGTCCAGGCCGATGAACAGGACGGGACCTTGGTGGGTCGCCGACGGTCGTGGCAGGCGGTCGGCGGTCGGCGGAATAACGGTTTTGGGGCGGGGTGAGCGGATTGATTTTTGCGGCTCGACAGGTTGGGAGTGGCGCAGTATGTATGTCTTCATGGTGTTTGCTTTCCATTCATTCGTTGTCTGGGGCGTGAGTCCCACAACTGGTGGCTCGGCACCGTTCACGCGGTGCAACCCACGTTTACTCCGGAGAGCAGACACCGCTTTCGCTTTCATCGCCAGCCATACTGTCTAGGCGACTATGAA
>CAIXBQ010000044.1 GCA_903917705.1 uncultured Verrucomicrobia subdivision 3 bacterium
AAGTCGTGCTGCGCGACGAACTCCAACGCTTCTGGCGGGACGCCCGCCGGGTCCGCTCTCTTATTTTCGACTGGCTTCTCGATCAAGCAAACAGTTTCTCTCCAGCCGTTATACTACATTATTAACGTAATTGGTATTAGCGGCATTGCCGGCAACCGGCCGGCCGGTGGAGGCGGCGGCAAAAGCGGCGGCTGAGAGACTTCGGGCGCGGGCGGCTCAGGCCTTGAGCTTGCGCTCCAGAATCTCGCCGACGAGGGCGGGATTGGCCTTGCCCTTGGACAGCTTCATCACCTGGCCCTTGAGCGAATTGAGGGCGGCCACCTTGCCGGCCTTGTAGTCGGCCACGGGGTTCGGATTGGCGGCGATGGCTTCGTCGCAGAATTTCTCGATCGCGCCGGTGTCGCTGACCTGCGCGAGGCCCTTTTCCTGCACGATGGCGGCGGGCGCCTGACCGGTGTCGAACATCTCGATAAAGACCTGTTGCGCGGCGGAACTGCTGATGGCCTTGGCCTCCACCAGCGCCACGAGCTCGAGCAGGGCGGCGGGCGGGAACTTCAAATCGGCCAGCGTCGAGAGCTTCATGTCGGCGAGCTCGAGGCCGAGGGCGGCCTGCTCCTCCGCCTCGGCTTCGTTCGCCTCGGCCAGCTTGGACTGCAGGTTGTTGATGATCCAGTTGGCGACGGCCTTGGGATTCCTGGCCGCTTTCGCGGCGGTCTCAAAATAATTTCCCAAAGCGACGTTGCTCTTGAAGACTTCCGCATCGCCCGCCGGCAATTGGTAATCGCGCATCAACCGCTGCTTGCGCGCCAGGGGCAGTTCCACGACCAGGGCCTTGACGGACGCCAGCCACGCGTCGGTGGGGGCTGACGGCATGAGGTCGGGGTCGGGGAAATAGCGGTAGTCGTGCGCGTCCTCCTTGGTGCGCATCTGCTCGGTCACGCCGGCCACGTCGTCCCAGCGGCGGGTGGACTGGATCAGCTTTTCGCCGCGCTTGACGGCTTCGATCTGGCGGGGGATTTCGTATTCGAGCGCGCGGCGCACGCCGGAAAAGCTGTTCATGTTCTTGATCTCGATCTTGGCCCCGAACGCCTGGGTGCCGACGGGCCGCACGCTCACGTTCACATCGCAGCGCACCATGCCCTTTTCCATGTCGCAATCGCTGACCCCGCCCTGCAGCAGGATTTCCTTGAGGGCGTTGAGGTATTCGTAGGCCATGTCGGCGCCGGTGAGGTCCGGCTCGGACACGATCTCCATGAGCGGCACGCCGGCGCGGTTGAAATCCACGCCGCTGTGCCGGTCGAAATGCGTGCTCTTGCCCACGTCCTCCTCGAGATGCGCGCGGGTGATGCGGACGCGGGCTATGGCGCCGTTGAATTCAAAGTCCACGAAACCGTTCGCGGTGCTGGGCCGGTCGTATTGCGTGAGCTG
Source organism: uncultured Verrucomicrobia subdivision 3 bacterium (assembly GCA_903917705.1). GTDB lineage: Bacteria > Verrucomicrobiota > Verrucomicrobiia > Limisphaerales > UBA11358 > UBA11358. The sequence continues at coordinate 1,429 of CAIXBQ010000044.1, forward strand.
GTAATTCTTCGGCATGTCCGGGTAGAAATAGCTCTTGCGGTCGAACTTGGCGTAGCGCGGGATCTCGCAGTTCAGCAGATAGCCGGTGAGGACGGTCTTGCGGAGCGCCTCCTCATTCGGCACGGGCAGCACGCCGGGGAGGCCGAGGCAGACGGGACAGACGTTCGTGTTCGGCTCCGAGCCGAAGGCGTTCGCGCAACCGCACCACATCTTGGACCGGGTCTTAAGCTGGACGTGGGTTTCCAGTCCGATGACAGCTTCGTATTCCATTGCGGGAAAAGTTTAACCACGGATCTGCGCGGATGCACCCGGAATTTTCAGCGGCGGATGGGAGCGGCGGATGGGTCCTGGTAGATTTTCACCCAGTCAATTTCCATCTGCACGGGCAAATGGTCATAGTCAATATTACCCACCCAGTTTCCGCCGAGTTGCATGTCGATGATCAGGTAGTAAGGCTGGTCATAGGGCCACTGGCCGGCTTTGTCCGTCTGGATGCGCGGATAGGTGAAGGTCGGCCGGCCATTGACGGTGAACACCAGCTTGTCCGCGGACCATTCCAGGCCGAAGACATTGAATTCCTCCGAATTAAACGGCGCGACGGCGTGGCTGACGGGGTTGGTCTTGATCCCCAGATCAAGGGTGTAATGCGTGTGCACGGTCTGGTAACAGATATGGTCGAAATTGAGATGCTCCATGATGTCAATCTCGCCGGGGTAACCCTCCCCCTTCGGCGCATGGCTGGGCAACATCCAGAAGGCCGGCCACGCGCCCTGGACATGGCCCAGCTTCGCGCGAATCTCGACCTTTCCGTAAGTGAACGAAAACTTTCCGCGCGTCGTAACCCCGCCGGTGATGGCCTTGGCGTCATCCGCTGAATTGGTGTTGATGATGCCGCGGAGAATGAGTTTGCCATCGCGGATCTCGTAGCCGGCCGGGTCGTGGCTCATGTGCCGATCCCAGTCGCTGCGGCCGCGGTCGATCTTGCTCCATTTGTTCGTGTCGAGCACGGGCGAATTGAAATCGTCCTCCCAGACCAGTTGCCACTGGGGATTGTCCGGCGGCGCCGCCGGACAAACAGCGGTCGCGACCGGCAGCAGGAGGAGAAGGAGGAAAAACATTTTCATCGGATTCAATGGGCGTGGCCACAACCTAATGCCATGAGGCAGGCAGGCCAATCACCAAATCTCGCGCCCGCCATGCCTGCAATCACTTCAGCAGGTGCGGCAGCCAGGTGGTCAGGGGCGGACAATACGTCACGAGCAGCACGCCGAGGAAGAGCACGCCGAGCATGGGCAGCGATGCGCGCATCACCTCCAGCAGCGGTTTGTTAAAACGTGAAGACGACAGCAGCAGGTTCAGGCCGACCGGCGGTGCGATAAAACCCAGTTCCATGTTCGCCAGGAAAATGATCCCGAGTTGCACGGGATCAATGCCGAACGCAATCCCCAGCGGGACCAGGAGCGGCACCACCACGACAATCGCCGCATAAATCTCAATCAGACCGCCGACAAAGACCAAAATGACGTTCAGGCCGAGCAGGAATATCCATTTCGATTTGACGGCGTGGGATGCCCACGCCACCAGCGCGTCGGGAACCTGCGCCTCCACGAGGTAATGGGTAAAGCCCAACGCCACGCCGAGAATCAACAGCACGCCGCCAACCAGCCGCCCGCATTCCACCACGACCGGCAGCAAATCCTTAAAAGGCCGCAAGTCGCGGTGAATAACCGTCGTCACCAGCAACGCATACGCGGCGGTGAGCGCCGCCGCCTCGACGGGGGTAGCAAAACCACCGAACAACGCAGCCAGCGCAACCACCGGCAGGAGGAGCTCCCATTTGGCCGCCCAGACCGCGCGCCGCGCCGCCGGCAAATTGAAGGCCGGCCGGCTGTCGGTGCATTTCGGCTGACGCCAGATGCCCCACCAAGCCGTCAAAGCCACCATCAGGATTCCCGGCAGCAATCCGCCCAGAAACATTTTCTCCATTGTCACGCTGCCGGCACTCAAGTCGGCGTTGCCGAGATTGGCCATCGCCGAGCTGGCGACGATGGAATACAGGATCACCGGCAGGCACGGCGGGAATAGCAACCCCAGCGAACCCGCCCCCGTCAGCAAACCCAGCGCGTCGCGCTCCGAATAGCGGGCCGCCCGCAGCACGGGCATCAGCATCCCACCCAAGGCCAGAATCGTCACCCCGGACGCGCCGGTAAACGAGGTGAAAAACGCACAGACCAGCGCCGTCACTATGGCCGGCCCGCCGCGCACGGAACCGAATAGTGCCTGGAATAATCCCACCAACCGCTGCGACGCGCCGCCAGCGGCGAGAAAAAAACCCGCGAGCGTGAACAGCGGAATCGTCGGCAACGTCGGGTTGGTGGTGAGCGAATAGTGCTTGAGCACGATGGCAGCGATGGGCGAGCCGGCGGACCAGAACAAAATCAGCGCGGCGCCGCCAATCGCGGTGAACACCGGCGCCCCAAGCAGAATCGACACCAGCAGCACGATCAGCGCGGGCCACAATAATTTTTCCGGGGCGACGGGACAATAAATTCCCAGGAGCACGATGGCCGCCATCAGCGCCATGGTGAGCAGCCGTCCGCGCCAGTTGCGGGCTGCGTGCCAGAGCAACCGGACGGCGATGAGGCCGAACCCCGCCGGCAACACCAGCTCGACACCCCACGTCGGGATGCCGTAAGAGAGATGGCTGCCGGCGGATTTCTCCGTCAGCACAAACTGGACGGCGGCGACGCACAGCAGCGCGCTGATGGCGGCGGCGACCGCGCCGCTGATGATTTGCGCGGCAGCCTTGACGCGGCCCTTGAATACGCCAGCCAGCGTGGAAAAAGACAGCAATTGTCCGTCGCGCGCCGCGACTGCCCCGCCAACCATGCCGATAATCAGCGTGCAGTGCTGCACGAACGCCGTCGAACCCGAAATCCCGCCGTGAAACCGACGCAGCACGGTTTCGATGAGCGGCAGCGCCACCAACGCGAACAGCGGCAGTGCGAGCAATAAATTCTCCGCCCCGCGCAGGACGCGAACCAAGCCCCGCGCCGGCTGCTCCGGAACCGGCACACTGAAGAATTCGGAATTCACTTTTTTGCGGGATGGGCGCGATACTCCTTGATCAAGGTCTGCACCTCGTCGAAAACATCGGCGGGCACCAAGCCGCCGCGGATTTCGGGGTAGGTCTTTTCAGTGGAGGCACGCCATTGCTCCAGCACCTCAGGGGTTACTTCATGGACTTTCAGACCCCGCTTTTTCATGGCATGAATGGCGTTTTCACTTTCCTTCCGGCTGCTGGCGCGGATTTCCTTCCCACACTTGGCGGCCTCGGCCAGCAGGACCGCCTGACCCGCCGGCGGAATTTTCGCCCAGGCGTCCTGTTTGACAACGCACGCGCCAATGAGGGGTGCCCAATTCAGGTCGAGCATATGCGGGGCGCGCACGTCCACCTGCCCGGCGAGCGCAAAAATCGGCGGCACGGTGACGGTGTCAATCAATCCGCTTTGCAGGCCCGGCAGGATGTCGCTGGTCTCCAGTGCCACGGGCGTCAGGCCGGCGTGCTTCATGATTTTCACCTGCTCGATGTCCCCGGCCCAGACGAAGATCTTGCTCCGCTTTAAATCCTCGGGTGTAAGAATCGGCTGCTTGGAAAAATACCGGACCCAGCCGGCGTCCACCCAAAACAGGACGACAAAACCTTTCGCGGCGAGCTTGTTTTCCAGCGTCGGCCGCAGCCGGTCACTGACATATTCAAACTCGTCGAAATCACGGAACAGCATGGGCGCGTATTGCAGCCCAGCCACGCCGGGTTCGATTTCCGAAAGCCCCACGGCCGTCAACAACCCAGCTTGTAATGAACCAACACGCATGAGCTTGACCATGTCAGCCTCGCCACCCTGCGTGCCATCAGGATAAATTGCCAGCTTCACGCCGCCGTCCGGCGCGCTCCGCCACGCCTCGGCCATCGACTGCAGCGAATGGTGATAAACCGACCCGCGCGGCGCGAGCGTGCCGAGATTGATGCGGACAGCCGGCACCGGGGCGGCGGAAACAAAACCGAATCCCATGGCCAGAACGGCCAGACCGCATATTCCAAGCGTGAGTTTCTTCATGGTATTTCTCCTGATATTGATTTTATTTTTTATCCGCCGTCAAAAACAATTCATCCTCGCGCGCCAGCAGCCAGCGCGCGCGGCGCTGCATGACAAGATTTTCAAGCCGCCACTCCGGCTTCGCATCAGGGTCGATCGCCAGCGCGCGATCCAGCAGCAATTTAAATTCCGCCGCATCGCGCCGCGGCACGGATACCGACTCCGCCAGCGACACCAAGGGTCCGGCCAGTTGTCCCCCGCTCAATTCCAACACCCGCTCAAAATGCCGGCGCGACCGCGTGAAAGCATCGCCCGCCGCGCCGGGCCGCGACGGTTCGTAGCTGATCAAAAACGAGTGGATCGCGCCAAAATTATAACTTTCGTCGAGCGCCAGCGCGCGGTCGACCAGCGCCTCGACCTTTGGCAAATCAACGATCAAATCCGGGTTATCCTTGGCATTGGCAATCGCCGCCGCCCAGGAAACCGCCGTCCAATACAACAGAGGCACGTCTTTCTTGGTGGCCTTGCGCACGGCGGCCGGCGGATCGTTCGTCAGCATTTTGACAAAACCCGCATGTTCCACTTCCAAACCACGCAGCCCGTAATCGCGGGCACGCAGATACAGCCGCCGCGCCCGCGCCCGCAGGGCCGCCGCCGCCGCCACATCTTTGTCTTCAAGCTCGTCGGCGTCCTGCTGCACGAACGCGTAGGCGTATTGCGTGAAGCCGCTGGACGAGGCAAAAAGCAGCCCGCGATGGCGCGGACTTTCATTGAGCAGACTTTCCATCAATTTCAAGCTGAACGGCGCGGCGGCCTTGACCAGTTCGGGATCATCGTCCGATGCGAACGCCGTGCCGCCTCCGGCGAGCGCATCACCGACCCGATTGACCGCCATCTGGTGTAAAGAACAGCCGCTCCCAGCCCAAGCCAGGGCGAGAAGAAATAATGGCAATGACAGTTTTTTCATGATGGGTGGCGATTCCGATAATCCGTCGTTGAACCCAGCCATATTATATTAGAAACCCCACGGCAAAGTTAATCGAAAAAACAGTGGTGACATTGATTGATTCAATGTCCAGCGGCGATGACTTTCAGTTCCCGGTTGCCAAAACGACTGGCGTAACAACTTTGCGCGAGAAGCGCTGCTGCACGCGCTCCAGATAGAGATAAATCACAGGGGTGATAAAAAGCGTGAGCATTTGCGAGACGACGAGTCCCCCGGTGACCGCGAGACCCAGCGCACGGCGGGATTCACCGCCGGCCCCGAGACCAAGCGATATGGGCAGCGATGCCATCAGCGCGCACATCGTCGTCATCATGATGGGCCGGAACCGCAGCAGGCAACCCTCAAAAATCGCGTCGTAAGGCGTCTTGCCGTGATGCTGCGCATCGATCGCGAAGTCGATCATCATGATGGCATTTTTCTTCACGATTCCGACCAGCATGATAAGGCCGACAAACCCATAGATGTTCAGGTCGAGATGGAATAGCATCAACGTCAGCAGCGCGCCGAAGCCCGCCGAGGGCAGTCCGGACAAAATCGTCAGTGGATGGATGAAACTTTCATAGAGGATGCCGAGGATGATGTAAATAACCAGAACGGCCATGAGCAGAAGAAAACCCAGCCCGGCGAGCGACGATTGGAACACCGCCGCTGACCCTTGAAAACTAGCAGAGATGGTCGCGGGCAAATGCAACTCCGCCTGCAGTTCATGGATTTTGTCCACTGCCGTGCCGAGCGCGACGCCCGGCGCAAGATTGAACGACACGGTAACGGACGGCAGCTGGCCGACGTGCGAAATGGTCATCGGACCCACACCCCGGGAGAGCCGGGCAACAGAACTTAACGGCACGAGCTTGCCGCTGGCGGCGGTGATGTAGAGCCGCGCGAGCGCGTCGGGTTCGCGTTGAAATTCCGGCAACACCTCAAAGACCACCCAGTATTCCGCAAGGTCGCCATAAATCGTTGAAGCTTGCCGCGATCCGAACGCGTCGTAGAGGCCGTTTTCAATCTGCTGCGCGGTAACGCCGAGGGCGGCCGACTTGTCGCGGTCAATGTCCACAACGACCTGCGGGCTGGCGATCTGCAGATCGGTTGTCACGTCCTGAAAAATGTCCTTCTGCTCGGCAATCTTGGCGCGCAGTATCGGTGCGAACTTGAGGAGTTTCTGCGTGTCGGTGTCCTGCAAGCTGAATTGATATAGCGCCTTGGTGAGTGCGCCGCCGACGCGGATGAGGGGCGGGTTCTGCGGATAGACGCTGAAGCCGGGAATCTGCGCGAACTGCTTACGCAAGTCCTGAATGATTTCGGTGACATTCTGCGTGCGCTCGGAACGATCCTTGAGCCGCATGAAAATACGGCCGTTATTGCCGCTGACCGTCGATCCGCCCAAGCCGATAGCCGACATAAAGGCGGCGACATTGGTATTAGCCGCGACGATTTTAGCCGCCTGCTGCTGATGCGCCTTCATCGCATCAAATGAAATATCCTGCGCCCCCTCGGTAATGCAGAAAATTTGGCCAGTGTCCTCATCGGGGAAAAAACCCTTGGGAATCACGATGAACAAAACCACCGTGGCCGCGAACGTCGCCAGCGCGATGCCGATCGTGACACGGTGATGTTTCATGGCCGCACGCAGCAGGCGCTCGTAAATTGCGCGGACGCGCTCGAAAAACCGTTCAAACACGTTGTAGAGCGATCCGTGCTTCTGCTCGCGCACGGAATGGACAAAACGGCTGCACATCATCGGTGTCAGCGAAAGCGAAACGAAGCCGGACACAAGCACCGCGCAGATAATGGTCACGGCAAATTCATGCAGCAGCCGGCCGAGCAGCCCGCTCATGAATAATACGGGGATGAACACCGCGGAAAGCGACAAGGTCATCGAGATGATAGTGAAGCCGATCTCCTTTGCGCCGCGCAGAGCCGCCGCCATCGGCGCCTCGCCGTTTTCCATATGGCGCACAATGTTTTCAAGCATGACGATGGCATCATCCACGACAAAGCCGACGGAAAGCGTCAGCGCCATGAGCGACAGGTTGTCTAGACTGTAGCCACCCAGTTTCATCGCCGCAAAGGTGCCGACGATGGACATTGGCAGCGCGAGGCTCGGAATGACCGTCGCCGAAATGTTCCGAAGGAAGACGAAGATCACCATCACCACAAGGCAAACGGTGAGCATCAAGGTCCGTTCCACGTCCAACACGGACTGGCGGATGCCTTGTGAGCGGTCAAAGAGCAGATCAATGCTCACGGCCGCCGGAATTTGCGAACGCAGCGTAGGCAACTGCTGCTTGATCGCATCCACAACCGCCACAGTGTTCACGCCCGGCTGGCGCTGGATGGCAAGCACGATGCCGCGCGTTTCCTTGAACCACGCGGCGACCTTGTCGTTCTGGACGCTGTCAATGACGTTGCCCAGTTCCTGCAACCGCACCGGATTACCGTTGCGATAGGCGACGATGAGCGGCCGAAACGCGGCGGCGTTTTTCAACTGTCCGTTCGCCTGGATGGTAAACGCCTGGTGCCGGCCGTACAGCGTACCCAGCGGCTGGTTCACATTGCCCGCTTCGATGGCCTGTTCAACCGTGTCAATGCCGAGGCCGTAAGCCGCAAGCTTGTTTGGGTCGACCTGCACGCGAACGGCATATTGTTGCGGGCCGAAAATGCCGACCTGGGCAACGCCGTCAATCATTGAGATGCGCTGCGCAAAAAGATTCTCCGCATAATCGTCCACCGTCGAGAGCGGCAGCGTGGCCGAGGACATGGCGAGGAATAAAATCGGCGAGTCGGCAGGATTGACCTTTTGATAGGTTGGCGGAGTCGGCAGGTCCGGCGGTAACTGCTTGGCCGCCCGCGTGATGGCCGCCTGCACGTCCTGCGCCGCGCCGTCAATGTTGCGATCGAGGGAAAATTGGATGGTAATCTGCGCTATGCCCAGCGCGCTCACCGACGTCATCGAGTCCACGCCGGCGATGGTGGAAAATTGTTTTTCCAGCGGGGTCGCCACGGACGAAGCCATTGTGGAGGGGCTCGCACCGGGCAGGCTGGCACTGACCTGGATCGTCGGAAAATCCACGCTCGGCAAATCACTTACCGGCAGCAAGTGAAAACCGAACACACCGAACAGCAAAATCGCCGCCATGACCAGCGTAGTCATCACGGGACGGCGAATGAAGATTTCCGAGATGCTCATCTTGGGGAACAGGCGAACGAAGCCGGCCGAAAGAAGCCTCCCTTTCGCGAGCCGGCGCCCGCGATTGCTTCAGTCGTTATGGATTCTGCTTCATTCATTTTTGAAGCTGACGGCGGTGCCCGGAGCGAGCCGCAATTGCCCATCCGTCACAACCGTTTCACCCGGCATCAAGCCGGCTGTGATGGCGGTCTCGCCATTGACCGTCACCGAGGTTTTGACCGTGCGCTGTTCGACGATCTTGTCCGACTTCACAACAAAAACGAACTGGCCGCCCTGGCCGTTTTGCACAGCTTGCGACGGCACGACCACGGCATTGGTCAATTCATCAAGTTCGAGCGCAAGCTGCACGAACTGACCGGGCCATAAGGTGCCGCGCAAGTTTGGAAAAGTCGCCTTGAGTTGGATGGTGCCGGTCGTCGGATCCACGCTGTTGTCCACAAAGGTCAGTTCGCCCTGCGGCGGCTCGCCGGCAAGATTTTCATAACTAGCCGCCACCGTGAGCGTGCGGATGCGCATCTGCTGCTGTATTTCCGGCAGAAATCGTTCCGGCACGGCGAAGGCGGCGTAAATCGGGTGGATCTGGTTGATGGTCACCAGCACATCATCCGGCGACTTAACGACATTGCCCTCGTGAAACAGCAGCCCACCGGTGCGACCGGCAATCGGCGCGCGAATCTCGCAGTATTGCAAATTCAATTCCGCATTCGTCACCGCCGCGCGGTCGGCAGCCACGGTGCCAGCCAGCGCCTCGAAAGCCGCCCGGCTCGTGTCGCGCTCATCCTGGGAAATCAGTTTCTGTTTAAACAACTCCTGTTCACGTCCGAACTGTATGCGGGCATTATCCAGTTGCGCGGTGTCACGCTGCAAACTGCCCCGCGCCAGGGTAAGCTCGGCTTGTGCCGGACGCGAATCAATCGTGAACAAGAGATCGTCCTTCTTGACCTCCTGGCCTTCCTGAAAATTCACGGTGCTGATCGTACCGCTGATCTGCGGGCGGATGGTGACGGACGAAACGGGCATGACGTGGCCGACCGGCGGCGGCTCAATGCGCACCGGCATGGTTTTGGCCACAGCCTGCGCCGCAAGCACGGGCACCGGAGCAGTGACCTTGGCGACCGGAGCGCGCGAACAAGCGCCGACAAATGTCAGCGCAAAACCAGCGGCGGTAAGAAACAATGCTTTATTCACGTTCACCTGTTTGGCAAAGATTTTATTAAACCCCGATTTCAAGGACGAAACGCCGACGTAATGGTTTCAAGAAACCGCGCATATTCCCGCTGAAATTTAGGGGAGTCAGCACGCATCCCGGTGATCAACCGCGTCATCTGCGGCAGCGCCATTGGAAACAACGCCAGCGAAGACATCATCAAGTTAAAATATTCCGGCTTCATCCCGACTTTCAAGGTGCCCGCCGCCTGCTGCCGGCGAATCAGTGCATTGGTATAAACCGCGCGCCGCCGGCGATCCGGCTCGTTGTGCACCTGGTCACCAACGGTTTGTAGTGATTCCCAAGCCAGCAACCGCACCCAGTCGGCATCCTCGCAATTATGCTGAAACAACATCGGGACACCTTGTGCCATATCAGACATCGCATACGATTTGAACCGGGCCATCCGCTCGTCGAGCTTGAATTGCAGCACGGCGCGGAACAATCCCTCCTTGTCGCCAAAATAATGGTAGAGCATCCGCTTGTTGACCTTCGCGCGGCAGACGATGCCGTCGACACGAGCGCCGGCAAAACCGCGCGCGGAAAACTCCTTAAGCGCGGCGGCCAGAATGCGGCGGCGGGTGCGTTCAGGATCACGCACGGCACCGGCAATCAGTTTTTTTCCTTTTGAGGGCACCCAGATTAAGTAACCGAAAGGTTACTGGCTAGCAAGCGGGAATCACCGGAGCTTTATTCCAATCTGAACCAGCACTAAGCTGCTTATAAGAACCCCATTCCAAGGCAATATAAGAATCAGGCATGGCGGCTTCACGGAGCCGGCGGCGGGCGGTTTTCGGGGCGGTTCAACTCCTCGATTTCACGCATCATTTTTTCCGACGCCTCCTGGGAAAGACTGTGCGAAACGGAAATGCCAAATTGTTTCTTGAGGTATTCATCCAGCCGCAGCCACTGACCCTGAAACTTCACCTGGCCGGTCCACGCGCAAACCGTGACAAATTCCTGCAGTTTTTCCAACCGCAGCAGAATGACCACCACCATGATCAACGCCATCGCCACGGCCACGATCAAAACCAGCGACATCATCTGGCTGGAAACGACATCCTCCTCAGCCCGCTGCTGCTGCTTGCTCAAAGCCTGCTGCTGCTCCTCATGCGCCTGGAACAAAATGCGCCGCATATGCTCCAGCTTCAGCTTGCCGCGCTCGGTCAAGGTCACCACGGACGCATTGGTCGTGGTCTGGCCGGGAACAAAAACCGTGGCCGGGTCAAACACCAATTCCTCATTCACCAGCTTTTCCAGCAGCACCAGATTGGACTGCTGCGAGGCATCATGAATGGTGAGTTTTTTCAATTCCACGAGGTCATCGCGAATGGCCTGCATCGCATGCTGGTAGGGTTCAATGTAATCCTGCCGCCCCGTCAAAAAATACCCCCGCTGGTTGGCTTCCGCATCCACGATATGCGACTGCGTCTGCTCCAATGCGTCCAGCAGCTTGTAGGTCTGCATGACGAAGTTGAAGGAATTATTGAACTGGCCGCCCGTCTGATGCACCAGCCAAGTCATCGCCACCAATGCCAGCATCGGCAAAGACAAGCCCAGCCAGAAGAGGATTTTTTTGGTTTTTTGGGTGGGCATCATATGGCGGTAATCTAAACCAAGCCCCGTTAAAACGCAGCTTTTTCTTTGTGCCAGGGCGTCGCCTGCTCGTAGGCATGCGCAATTTTCAATAGCGCTTCCTCGCCGAACGGCCGGCCCAGCAGTTGCAAACCGATGGGCAGCTTGGGAGTTTTCGTGAACCCGCAAGGCACGCTCACCCCGCAGATGCCCGCGAGGTTGCAAGAAATCGTGAAGATGTCGGACAAATACATTTGCAAGGGGTCGTCGGCCTTTTCCCCCACCTTGAACGCCGCCGTCGGCGTGGTCGGCGTCACGATGGCGTCCACCGTTTCAAACGCCTTGAGAAAATCGTTGCGGATGAGCGTGCGGACCTTTTGCGCGCGCAAATAATATGCGTCGTAATAGCCGCTGCTCAATACATAGGTGCCGAGAATGATGCGCCGCTTCACCTCCGGCCCGAATCCCGCGCCCCGCGTCCTGGCATACAACTCAATCGGATCATTGCCGTCCACCCGCGCGCAATAGCGGATGCCGTCAAACCGCGCGAGATTCGCCGACGCCTCGGCGGTCGCGATGATGTAATAAGTCGCAATCGCGTAATCCGTGTGCGGCAGGGAAATCTCGACGACCTCCGCGCCCAGCTCGGTGAATTTTTTCATGGCGGCGTCCACGGCGGCTTTCACTTCCGCGTCCAGACCGCCAATCATGTATTCCTTCGGCAAGCCCAGCTTCAGGCCGCGGATGTCGCCCGTCAGCGCTTTCGCGTAATCCGGCACCGGCTGCGGCACGCTGGTGGAATCACGCAAGTCGTGTCCGCTTAAAACGCCAAGCAGCGTCGCGGAATCGCGCACGTCCTTCGTGCAGGGACCGATCTGGTCGAGCGAACTCGCATACGCCACGAGGCCGTAGCGCGAAACGCGGCCGTAAGTCGGTTTCAAGCCGACGCACCCGCACAGCGCCGCCGGCTGGCGCACCGAGCCGCCGGTATCCGTGCCGAGCGATGCGATGCACTCATCCGCCACGACCGCCGCCGCCGAACCGCCGGATGAACCGCCGGGAATACGCGCCGTATCCCAAGGATTGCGAGTAATGCCGAACGCGGAATTTTCCGTGGAACTGCCCATCGCAAATTCATCCATGTTCAACCGGCCAAAAACGACCGCGCCCGCCGCCTTGAGTTTTTCAATCGCCGTCGCGTCATAAGGCGAAATAAAATTGCCGAGAATCCTGGATCCGCAATTCAGCGGCTGGCCCTTGACGGCAAGAACATCCTTGATGGCGATCGGAACTCCCAGCAGCGGCTTGTTTACGCCGGCGGCAATTTCCCGGTCAGCCGCATCCGCCTGCGCGAGCGCGTCCGCCGCGTCATGGCTGATAAACGCGTGAATTTTCCCATCCACGCGCTGGATCTGGTCGAGGCAAGCCTGCGTGGCTTCGCGCGCGGAAACCTCACGCCGGGCAAGCCTGGCCGTGAGTCCGGAAATGGTGAGCTGGTTGAGCATGGAAATTCCTGGCGTGAGCAAACTGGTTCACTCGACGATTTTCGGGACAATGAACAGTCCCCCGCCCTGTTTCGGCGCATTGCGGAGCGCATCCTCGTGCGAAAGCGACGGGCGGGTTTCGTCGGGCCGCGTGACGTTGACCATCGGCACAGCGTGGGCGGTGGGCTCCACGTTCGTCACGTCCAGCTCGCGTAATTTTTCTATGTAGCCGAGGATGTGGCCCAGCTGGTCGCCCAGCAGTGTTTCCTCTTCAGGCGTGAGCGCCAGCCGCGCCAGGTGCGCGACATACTTCACATCAATTTCAGCGGATGCCATGGGCGAAGTTTCAGGTTTCAGGTTTCAGGTTTCAAGTTGAAACACCGAGGTTCACACCGGTGTTGAATTGGCGAAGGCCGGAGGGAATCCAAATCACCCGCCTGAAATCGAAGCTGCCTTCAATCCTCGTCGAACTTGCGCTGAACGAGCTGCTCCAGTTCGGCGATGGCCTGCGGACCATCGGCGCCCTTGACGTGCAGGGTCACTTTGCTGCCGGGACCGGCGGCGAGCATCATCAGGCCCATGATGCTTTTGCCGTTGATCTTTTCGCCGTCCTTTTCCACGAAGATGTCGCAGCCGAAACGGTTGGCGATTTTGACAAACATCGCCGCCGGCCGGGCGTGGATGCCCGACTTGTTGACAATCGTTAATTCCCGGGTCAGAAACCCGGCGTCATCGGCTTTTTTGGCGCTCATGCTGTGGCTCACGGGCAAGTTAATCTGTGCGGCCGCCTTTCGCCAACCGAAAATTCACTTTTCCTCCATCTTGGGGGAAAGGCCGGGGGATTTTTCCGCCATCTGCGCGAGCAGCCGCTTGTTCAGTTCCTCGGCGGCGTTGTAGCCGGATTTGCGCAGCTTGATCTGAAACGCGGCGACCTCGATGAGCCGCGCGATATCGCGGCCGGGGCGCACCGGAATCGTGACGTGCGGAATGTTCGCGCCTAGGACCTCGACATATTCCTGTTCCAGACCCAGCCGGTCCACGTCGGGCACCTCGTTCCATGCCTTGAGCGTGATGATGAGGTCGAGCTTCTTGTTTTTGCGGATGGCCTTGATGCCGAACATCTGCGCGACATTGATAATGCCGATGCCGCGCACCTCCATGTGATCGCGCGTCAGCTCGGCGCTGGTGCAAAGCACTTCGCGCCCGTCCATGAGCACGGTCCGGACGACGTCATCGGCGACCAGGCTGTAGCCGCGCTCGATGAGCGCGAGGACGGCCTCGCTTTTGCCGATGCCGCTTTCGCCGCGAATGATCGCGCCCACGCCGAGAATGTCCACCATGCTGCCCAGCTCCGTGCCGCGCGGGGCGAACATCATTTCCAGCGCCAGCGTGGCGAGGTTGATGAATTTCATCGTTACCAGCGGCGTCTGGAACACCGGCACGCCGGACTGCTCCGCCGCCGCGATGAATTCCTTGTCCGGCTTCAGGCTGCGGCTGAAGACGACGCACGGGATTTTGTAGGCGAACAGATAGGCGTAACGCGCCACACGCTCCTCCTGGCGCTGTTCCCGCAGATAATACACCTCCGCGTGGCCCATCACCTGCATGCGTTTGTAGGCGAAGTAGCGCGTGAACCCGCTCAGCGCCAGGCCGGGGCGGTTCACCGTCGGCTCGCGGATGATGCGCTTAAGCCGTTCTCCGCCGGCGAGCACCCGCATCTGCAACTCCGCGGCATGTTCCTTGAAGAACTGTTCCACCGTGACGGATTGGTGTTCCATAAAGATCGTAAAATAATTGCCTCGCGGCCCCGGGCTGCCGGCCCCGGTTCACGCTTCACGCTTTCACAAATTAAACTCCGGCCCCAGATAAATCTCCCGCGCCTGCGGATCATTCGCCAGAAACTCCGCGCTGCCCTCCACCAGCACCTGGCCCTTGTGGATGATGTAGCCGCGGTCGATCAGCTTCAGCGTCTCGCGCACATTATGATCCGTGATCAGGATGCCCAGGCCGCGCTCCCGGAGCCGGCGCACAATCTTCTGCACCTCATAAACCGCGATCGGGTCGATCCCGCTGAACGGCTCGTCCAGCAGCAGCAGTTTCGGGCTGGTCACCAGCGCCCGCGTGATCTCCAGCCGCCGCTTCTCGCCGCCGCTCAACTGATACGCCTTGCTCTTGCGGATCGGCGTCAAGTCCAGCTCCTCCAGCAAATATGTCAGCCGCACCGCGCGCTCGCTGCGCGACAGCTTGCACGTCTCCAGAATCGCCAGGATGTTCTCCTCCACCGTCAGCTTGCGGAACACCGACGGCTCCTGCGTCAGATAGCCGATGCCCAGCCGCGCGCGCTTGTGCATGGGCAGGCCGGTGATGTCGCGGTCCCGAAAACTCACGTGCCCCTCGTCCGGCTTCACCACGCCCACCACCATGTTGAACGTCGTCGTCTTGCCCGCGCCGTTCGGGCCGAGCAGGCCGACGATTTCGCCCGCGCCCACGGTCACCGACACGCCGTTGACCACGCGCCGGCCGCGGTATTCCTTCGCCAGATGTTCCGTGGCGAGCAGCAGGCCGTTGGATGTGGCGGCGGTGGCCATGTCAGAAAAGCTTTGGCAAACCGTTCGTGCCCGCACCACTGTTGAGGTTCTGTTTGAAGGTCATCACTTCATTGAAGAACTTGAACTTGTTCGCCGCGCGGTCCCAGATCAGCGGCTCGCTCAGGATCGTGCTTTCGGTGGATTCCACCTTGGGACTGCCGGTGAACGTCACCGTCTCATTCGTCACCGAACCGGTCAAATGATAGTCATAAACCGCCCGCACCGCCGTGACGTGATACGCCTGTCCCTTTTCGTCCGTGAAATCGATCACCACATTCGTCTCCGCGTTCACGCTCTGCAGGTGCCCGCCCGCCGACGGCAGATCCACCACCAGCCAGCCGCACTGCATCTTCACCTTCGGATCCACCACCGAAACGTGACCGCGATAGATCGCCCGCCGGATATTCAGGTCGAAATCCGCGCTGTCCGAGCTGATCTCCGTCGGCTGATGCGGCGGCAGGGTTGCCGGCGGCACATTCGTCTGCGCCCGACTGCTGAGGCCGGCCGCGGCCAGCACTAGGAAAATGATCGTCTTCTTCATGGCAAAGTCTTTCTATCTGAAAATATATCCGCGTTGATCGTCGTCCGGACGTGGTTGGAAATCGTGAGCGACGACTCATTCTGCCGCCACAGGAAGCCATCGCCCTCCACGCGCAGCTTGCCGTCGCCCGTCTGCAATTCAAGATGGCCCGGCGAACTCGCCACGCCGTCAATCGGCGCGTAGGTGCATTGCGGCGCCTTCACCACCACCTCTGACTTGCCGCCCGTGTTGAACGTCTCCACCTTCAGCTTCTTCACCTCCAGCAAGCCGCCTGGCATCGGCGACGCCTCCGCGCCCGACAGCCGCATCTTCACCTGCTGCTCGTGCGGCGGTTCAAAATAGGATTCCGAGGTGAAATCCGTCGCGTGGCCGACCGGCGGCGATTGCGCGCGGTCGGTGCCGGCCGCGAGGAAGACGATCACCCCCGCCGCCAGATATATTAATGGGCCCGGTTTCATGCGGAATAATGCTTCACGAACGGCTGCCATTTACCCTGCGCCTGCAAAATCATTTCGAGCACCTCGCGCACCGCGCCGCGGCCGCCGGGCGCCTTCGTCACCAGATGGGCCGCCGCCCTGGGCTCCGGTAGCGCGTCGCCCACCGCCACCGCCAGACCCGCGCGCGTCAGCGGCCCCAGGTCCACGATGTCATCTCCGACAAAGCACACCTCGCTCCAGTTCAATCTTTCCCGCGCCAGCAACTGCTCGATCGCGCCCGTCTTGCTGATGTTGTCGCCCTGTTGGACGAGGAAATCAATCTTCAATTCATCCGCGCGCAACTTCGTGGCCAGCGACGGCCGCGCCGAAACCCAGCCCACCTTCAAGCCCGCGCGCAGCGCCAGCACGATGCCCAGCCCGTCGCGGATGTTGAACTGCTTCAGCTCGCGCTCCGCGCCGATGAACACCGTGCCGTCTGTCAGCACCCCGTCCACGTCGCACAGGAACAGCTTGATGCGCGACAGCCTCGCCTTCAGTGATAATTTAGTTTGTTTGGCCATGGTCAGCGGACGGCGTTATAGACCTTCAGCAATTGTTTCAGCGTCGCGGCCATGTCCGCCAGCGGAATCATGTTCGGCCCGTCGCTCAGGGCCTCGTCCGGCTTCGGGTGCGTCTCGATGAACAGCCCGTTCGCGCCCACCGCCAGCGCCGCCTTGGCCAGCACCGGCGCGAATTCCCGCTGCCCCGCCGACTTGTCCCCGCCCCCGCCCGGCAACTGCACCGAATGCGTGGCATCGAACACGATGGGAAAGCCGAACGACTTCATGATCGGGATCGAGCGCATGTCCGCCACCAGATTATTGTAGCCGAACGTCGTCCCGCGCTCCGTGAGCAGCAGCTTCTTGGCGCCAGCCAGCCGCGCCTTTTCCGCCACGCGCCCCATTTCATTGGGCGACAGGAACTGGCCCTTCTTGAGATTCACGATTTTGCCCGTGGCCACCGCCGCCTCGATCAAATCCGTCTGGCGGCAGAGGAAGGCGGGGATCTGGAGGATATCCACCACCGCGCCCGCCGCGGCCGCCTGCGCTTCCGTGTGGACATCCGTCAGCACCGGCACGCCGAACTCCGCGCGAATGGCCGCGAGCGTTTTCAAGCCCGCGTCAATGCCCGGACCGCGGAAAGCCTTGCCCGACGTGCGGTTGGCCTTGTCGAAGCTCGCCTTGAAGATATAGAACACGCCGAGCTGGCGGCAGGTCTTGACCAGCGACGCCGCGACCGTGCGGCAAAGCTTTTCATTTTCAATCACGCACGGGCCGGCGATGAGAAACAACTGGCGCGGCGAATTGAGGTTTTTCCAGATGGCGGCGGCGTTGAACACGCGGATGTTTTAGCAGCCGACCGGGGGAAAGTAAATGCCACAAGCCAAGCCAGCTTGGGGGATTCATGCTGCCCAACGAAGCCAACTACTGACCGTTTTGTCGCAATCCAAAATTGAAACAAAATGGCATCTTCATTTCAAATAACTCAATACTTCGACCTTTTTGCTCATGGGCTGAATGTCCTCCTGATCATAAATGCCAATACATTTAGACTCGCCAGTTTGATATGGACGGCTTTCCTGTCGAAGTAGCCAAATATGGTTCGTACGTATGTCGTCTGTAAACGGTCCCCACTGTAACGCCGTATCCATGTGAACCGTATCAGACAGTCTAACCGTCTGATTCGTGAACGCGACGCGATGCCAAGGCAAATCAGATGCACCAGACGCATCACAAGGGTCGAGGCCGTAATGTATACTAACGACCATCGAATTTGTAGAGATATGTCCTTTCAGAACTTCGGAAATCTCAAGAACCAAATGATGCTCCCAGCTCTTATCGCCAAGAGGGCCATCGGGATGCGGAACCTGCACGATAGATGCGTCCCGAATGTGGCCGACGACAATCAGTGTGGCACGCTTAACGACTTCGCTTCAGAATACCGCACACGCAATCCGGCAAATACAGACGCCATACCAAAAACGAGTGCAAAGGCCACCCAAAATGCATTGTGAAAAACTTTCATAAACAAACAGGGATAAATTACACAGTTCTTGGCAACGGTGTTAATAGACCGCACGAAAAAGGATATGAAAACAGGCCCGCAAACGAGCTTGGAGCCGCCAACCGCGCGTCGGTGTTCGCGGGGTTTGCCTGAGTCTCTTTTGTGGTAAAAACCCTGTAAACACGCGTTAAA
>CAIXBQ010000045.1 GCA_903917705.1 uncultured Verrucomicrobia subdivision 3 bacterium
CCGGCAACGTGTCCAAAGAAATCTCGTCTTTGCCTTCACCCGCAAGGTGAACCGATACCAGCGATGCAAATGTGCTCATCACCCCCAATTTTATTCACACTTTCACCCTTTGACCACCACTTCAATTGCGGACATTAGGGTGGAAAGCGGGTCCGGCGCCCGGTCCGGGTGGAAAATAAAAGCGGCGCGAACGGTGAAGTTCGCGCCGCCGGAAAGAACCGGAATTTATTTCGGCGCCGCGACGCGGGCGCTGGCGTCGGCAATTTCAACGCAGACGACCGAGGCAATCTTGTCCGGCGCCTCAGCGGGCAGGGACAGGGTCACACCGGCCCCGGTCTGGGTGAACGCCAACGCCTTGCGACCGGCCAGCAGGCTGACCCGGGTGACCTTGCTCTGGAGGCCGGGCAACGCCAGTTTGCCGTCCGCCGGCCAGTTGAAGATCATGACGTAAATTTTCCCGGGCTTGCTGGTGCAGCGCCAGTCGCTGCCGGAGGACACGGTGGTCTCGTGGCCGTAACCGTCTTTGGCCTTCACGGCCTCGCCGAGCTCCGACCCGAAGGGCGTGGCGGTGGTGCCGTAAACGGCCTCGCCGTTCACCTTCATCCACGCGCCGACCTCGGCGAGCCGGTCAAGGCTCGGCTGCGGGATCAGGCCCTCGCTCGTCGGGCCGACGTTGAGGAGATAATTGCCGCCCTTGCTGGCGATATCGCAGAGATTATGGATGAGGGTGGCGGTGGATTTCCAATGGTCGTCGTCGCGCTTGAAGCCCCAGGTGTTATTGAGCGTCATGCAGGTCTCCCAGTCGCGCCCGGGAAAGCCTTTGGCGGGAATTTTCTGCTCGGGCGTCTCGGTGTCGCCCTTGAAGCCGCCGCCGAGCCGGTTGTTCATGATGATGCCGGGCCGGAGCTTCTGCACCACGTCGTAAAGCTTCCGGGCGCGCTCCCGGTTCATGTCCACCGGCGTGTCCCACCAGAGCACGGCGGGAAATTCGCCGTAGTGGGAAAGGATTTCCTTCACCTGCGGCACGGCGACCTTGTCGATGTAATCATCCATGCTGTGCTCCTGCGCGGGATCCCATTTGCCGCGAGCGGCGGCGCCGCCGTTATTCCAGTCCTGCGCCTGCGAATAATAAAAACCCAGCTTGAGGCCGTACTTGCGGCACGCGGCGGCGAGATCCTTGAGCGGGTCCCGGCCGTAGGGCGAGGCCTGGACGATGTTCCACGGACTGGCCTGGGTGTCGAACATGGCGAAGCCGTCGTGATGCTTGGAAGTGATGACGATGTACTTCATGCCGGCGTCCCGGGCGGTTTTCACCCACGCGTCGGCATCGAATTTCACCGGGTTGAACTGCTTGGCAAACGACTGGTATTCGGCCATCGGGATCTTGCCGCGGTTCATGATCCATTCGCCGATGCCGGCCACGGGCTGGTCGTGGTAAAAGCCGGCGGGTACGGAATACACGCCCCAATGGATGAACAGGCCGAACTTGGCTTCGCGCCACCAGGCCATGCGGGCATCGCGCTGCTCCCGGGTTTCGACCTTGTCGGTCACGTTGGTTTGCGCCCGAAGAGCGGGCGCGAGGGCCGCCACCATCAGCGCGGCGGCCAGGACGAATTGCTTTGTTTTCATGTGTTTGGTTTGTTTCAGCCGCGTTGGACCGGTTCCGAGGGGAAATTCAAATGCGGTGTTTGTTGGCAGACGCCCAAAACCGGCAAAGGTTTCAGCTTCCCGCCAAAAAAACCACAAACCACACAAAGCCCAGGCGGGGTTTCAGCGGGCGGCGCCGGGATTCGCCCCACGGCGGTCCAAAGGCGGCGCGCCGGGGACGGAGCAGGGCAGCGGTCTCTTCGCTTATTTTGGGACGTGCGGTGCTGCAACAGCTTTGAAACAATATGGCCGTGACTGCGCCGCAACAACGCCCCGCCGCCGGCCGGAGGAAAAGGTTTTTCCCCGGAACCGCGAACTTTCTATTTCTGCTAGGCGCGCTGCTGCCCCCCGCCGTTCCAGCGCAGACCAACCAGTGGGCCGGCTCCACCAGCTGCCGCGAATGCCATGGGAAGTTTTACCAGCTATGGTCCACCTCCTTTCACGGACTGGCCATGCAGCCCTATACGCCACAACTGGCCAAAACGAAACTCACCGCGCAAAAGACCGAAATCACGGCGGGCAAATTCAGCTTCCGCGCCGAGCTCGCCGCCGGCAGGGTCATCGAACGCAACAACACCAACGAAACCCGCTATCCCATCACGCAGGTGATGGGTGGCAAGAACGTCTATTATTTTCTCACGCCGCTGGAACGGGGCTGGCTGCAGGTTTTGCCGGTGGCCTACGATGTGCGCCGCCAAGAATGGTTCGACACGACCGCCAGCGCCATGCGGCATTTCGGCAACCGCGGCGACGAGGCGCTGTACTGGAAGGAACGGCCGCTGACATTCAACACGTCGTGCTTCAGCTGCCACGTCAGCCAGCTCGCGAAAAACTACGACGCCGCGACGGACAGCTACCACACCGCCTGGGCCGAGCCGGGC
Organism: uncultured Verrucomicrobia subdivision 3 bacterium; assembly: GCA_903917705.1. Taxonomy (GTDB): domain Bacteria; phylum Verrucomicrobiota; class Verrucomicrobiia; order Limisphaerales; family UBA11358; genus UBA11358. The sequence goes on from CAIXBQ010000045.1 coordinate 2,529, forward strand.
ATCAACTGCGAAACCTGCCATGGCCCGTCGGCGGGCCATGTCAAACTGTTCCACGACCTGCCCACCAACCAGACTGCGCCGGCCGACATCCAGCTCATCGTCACCACCACCATGACCACCGAACAGCGCAACGACATGTGCGGGCCGTGCCACGCCAAGATGTCGCCGGTGACGATGAACTTCGCGCCGGGCGAACGGTACTTCGACCACTTTGACCTGATCGCCTACGAGAATCCGGATTTTTACCCGGACGGCCGCGATCTCGGGGAAAATTACACCTTCACCTCCTGGCGGCTGAGCGGGTGCGCCCAGTCGGGCCGGCTCGACTGCATCCACTGCCACACGTCCAGCGGCCGGTACAAATTCAAGGAACCGGCGACGGCCAACGACGCCTGCCTGCCGTGCCATGAGGACAAAGTGAAAAACGCCGCCCCGCACACGCATCACAAGCCCGGCTCGCCCGGCAGCGAATGCATTTCCTGCCACATGCCGACGACCGAATTTGCGCGGATGCGCCGCAGCGACCATTCCATGCGCCCGCCGACGCCCGCCACGACGCTGGCCTACCAGTCGCCCAACGCCTGCAATCTCTGCCACGCCGACCAGACCGCCGCCTGGGCCGACCGGCAGGTGCGCGCCTGGCACACGAATGATTTTCAAAAACCCGTGCTGGAACGCGCCGCGCTCATCGACGCGGCACGCAAGGGCGACTGGAAAAAACTACCGGATATCCTCGCGTTTCTGGCCGCGACCAACCGCGACGAGCTGTTCTCCGTTTCACTGGTCCGCCTGCTGGGGAACTGTCCGGCGGACGACAAGTGGCCGGCGCTGCGCCGGCTGACGGAGGATGCATCGCCGCTCGTGCGGGCCGCGGCCGCCGACAGCCTGGGGGGCCGGCTGGATGAACCCAACATCGCGGCCCTGGCAAAAGCGACGGGTGACGATTTCCGGCTGGTGCGGGTGCGCGCCGCCAACGCGCTCGCCAGCGTTCCCGAAGCCAGCCTGCCGGAGGCAGACCGTCAGCACGCGGGCAAAGCCAGGGCGGAGCTGACGGACTCGCTGCTGGCCCGGCCGGACGACATGAGCGCGCATTACAACCTTGGCAATTTTTTCATGGCGCGGAGCCAGATGCCAGAGGCCGTGACAGAATTTGAAGCCAGCATGCGGCTGCAACCGGAATTCCTCCAGTCGTATGTGAATGCCGCCGTGGCCTACAACTCACTGGGCCAAAATGACAAAGCCGAGGCCAGCCTGCGGCGCGCGCTCCAACTCGACCCGACGAATTCCGCCACCCTGCTGAACCTCGGCATGCTGCTGGGCGAACTGGGCAAATCCGCCGAGGCGGAACAGATGTTCCGCGACGCGTTCAAAGCCGACCCGCAATCCGCGCAAGCGGCCTACAACCTCGGGGTGCTGCGGTCGAAGACAGCGGCCGCCGAATCACTGACCTGGTGCCGCCGCGCCGCCGAATTACAGCCGGATAATCCGCAATACGGCTACACCTACGCGTTTTTCCTGCACCGCGACGGACGGCTGGACGAAGCGATCCGGGCGATCCGCGCCGTGCGCAAGCGGCATCCGGAACACGAGGACAGCGCAAGGCTGGAGCAGGCCCTAATGCAGGAGCAGGAACATATCAAGGCGGCCCAGAAATAATTTCAAGGCACCACCGGGACGGCGTCGATCGCGATTTTGTTCGTCGCGTCAATGGTCGCGGTGCCGGCGATGCGTGAATTGTTGAACTGCGACGACAGCGCCGCGTTGGCGCCGGCAGCCTGAACCGGTCCGTTCCGCGCGTTGCCATTCTGACCGCCGAAGTTCTGCGCCGCGCCCGCCGGCGCATTGGAAATAGCGATCAGATTGCCGGTGAACACCACGTTCTGCTGCAAGCTCCGGTTCGAGCCCGCCACGCGGAAGAAATAATTTTGCGCCGGCGACTGACCGTTTCCCGCCAGGTTGACATCCTTTGGCAGGGTATCCGACAGCAACGCCGGACGGTCCACCACCGCTGCCACCCCGGCCAAATCATCCCGCGCCGCCGGGGCCACCGGCTGCAAGGTTCCGTTGTAAACCGAGCCGTCACGATCCACGACCGCAATCGCGCTGCCATTCTGCCTCACTTCAAACGACGCCAGCACCGGCGGCGGCCCGGCCGGCGAAGCGGCGGCCTGCACAAACCGCTGCGAATTGTTGCCGGCCAAACCGAATTTCGCGGCATCCGATCGCCCCAGAGATTTGTAGGCAAATGAATTTTGCGCCACAGAGGAATCACCGACATCCAAGGCCCGCACCGTCGCGGCCGCCGGAGCCGCCAGGGCGGGAAGTCCGGCTACGGCACCCCCGACGCCAGCGGCACGGCCGTTCTTATCACCGCTCATTCCCGGCGCCAGGGTCCCACCGGTGACCGCGGTCACGCTGCCGGCTGAAGCCGGCGCACCGCCCCCACCACCGGCAAAGCCGTGGGGGCCGCCGCCGCTCACCGTCAAAGTTTCCTCCCGCATGGCCGGCGCGGGAGCCGGGACCGGCCGGTTGGCGGCAAGCTGGCTTTGCGCGGCAACTTCACGCCGGCCATCGGCGAATTCAGCCGCCGCGACTGGCGGGGCGGCGGGCTTGGCTTTTTCATCCAAGCCGGCTTGCAACTCGCGCGTTTTGCCCTGGTTCATCGCCAGAGCTTTTGGCGATTTCTGCTTCGCCGTGCCCAAGGCCGGCAAAAACAGCGTCGCGCCGAAGAAAACGATCAGCGCGAAACCCAGCAGCACCGCCCAGCGCCGGCGGAACAATTCCCAGAGCGTCAGCGAGGCATCCCCGGTTTCGGGTTCAGGCGAGCGACGGGCGACCGCGGCCTGCAACCGGCGGCGCGCGACCGGATGGAGCGCGAACGCAGCGCCGGCGTCAGCCCGGCGTTTCTTCGCGTAGGCACGCAGCAGTTTTTCGATTTGGCGTTCCAATTCCATTCGGTCGTCACCCAGTTGGACGGGAAAAATCCGGATTATCCCGTGAAAATATTTTTCGCGCGATCTGCTCCAGCCGGTCCAGGCATTTGCTCAGGCGCGAACTGACCGTCTTCGGGTTCAAAGCCAACGTCGCGCTCAACTCCTCATAACTCAAGTCGCCAAAATACCGTAGCTCCACGATTTCGCGGCAGGGCTCGCCAAGGCGTTCGAGCGAAGCGCGCACGAGCGCCGCCTGCTCGGCGTTCATCAGATGCTCGTCGGGCGCGGGCAAATCCGCCGGCGGATCCAGCGCCAAACCGCTTTCGGGGTCCCCAGCCTGGAGCGAAACATCAGCCCGCCCGCCACCGCGCTTGGCGGCATGGCGTTTTTCGCGGTAATCGCGCGCCCGGTTGGCCGCGATGCGGAAAATCCAGGTCTGCAGCCGGCTTTCGCCGTGGAAGGAATCAAGGTTCTTGATGACGGACAGAAAGACTTCCTGACAGATCTCCTCGGCATCCTCGACGGTGAAATCGGAGGAAAGCTGGAAAATGAACCGACCCGCCGCCGTGTAGTGGGCGTCGAACAACTCGTCCCAAGCCGCCGCGTCGCCGCGGCGGCAGCGCGCCAGCAGTTGCGCTTCCAGACCCATGAGGCCCCGACTTTATTTCAACCCGCCGGGTTTGAACAGATTTTATGCGGGAGCATTTTTCGCGGCACCCCGTCTCACCAGATATGAAAACGATGCTGCTCGCCCTATCCGCCTGCCTGCTGGGAAGCTTCGCCGCCGCCGGCAAATCCCCCGCGCCCGCCCCGGCCGCCACGCTGGCCGTGCGCGAAATCCATTACACCGCCAAGCTGGCCGATGACGAGGCGCGGTTCACGCTGGACATCGACGCCGAAGCCGCCGGGGCGGGCGAAAGCTCGCTGAAATTACTGGAGGGCGACGTGGCCGTGCTGCCGCCCCAGCTGCCGGACGCACTGAAGATCATCCGCGAGCAGAACCGCTACCGGCTGGTGGCGCCGCACGCCGGCCATTTCAAGTTCAGCCTCACGGTCGTGGCCAAGATCGCGCACGACGAGCCGTGGAACCAGGTTTCGTTCACCGGCCCGGCAGCCACCATCGCGGCGGTCACCGCGCAGGCGGCGGGGACGAACACGGAAGTGCAACTGCTCAACGGCACGCTGCTGGAGACGTTCCGGACCGGCGGGATTTCCGGGGTGAAAGGCTTTCTCAGCGCGGACCAGACCGTGGCGCTGCGCTGGCAGGGCAAAATCACCGAGGTCGCGCGCAAGGCGCTGCTCACGGCGGATTCCACAATCACGGCGCTCATCACGCCGATGGTCATCAAATACACCGGCAAATTTCATTACGACATCGTGCAGGGGAACGCCGCCCAGCTGACCCTCACGCTGCCCGCGTCGCAGGCGCTGACCAAGCTCACCGGCGAACAGATCCGCGACTGGCACACGACCGCCGAGGGGGACCAGCAGAAGCTGGTGATCGAATTCATCAAGCCAGTGGAAAACGCCTACGACCTGACGATCTTTTCCGAGCAGCCGGTGGACGGGGCCGCGGAAAATTCCGCACTGAATCCGCCGCAGCCGCTGGGCGTGGAGCGCGAATCCGGCTCATTGACGGTATCCGCCGAGGACACCCTGGTGGAAGTCGCCGCCCTCACCGGCCTGCGCCAGGTCAACGCGCCGGACAACGCCGTGGTGGCGTATCGTTTCAACGCCCGCCCGTTCACGCTCGCGCTGAAATTGAAACACATCGAGCCCGTCATCAGCGTGACCGACCGGGTGAACGCGCGGCTGGAGGAAACGCGGCTGGTGATCGCGCACAGCCTGGCGCTCATGGTCGAGAAGGCCGGCATCTACACGCTGGAACTGACCCCGCAGCCGGGCCTGGCCGTGGCCGACGTGCGCGGCGACGGCATTGAGGACTGGAAAATGAACGGCAGCAAACTGACGGTGAACTTTTCGCTGCGCGTGCTCGGCGCGCGACAGCTCGACGTGCAACTGGAGCAGCCGCTCAAAACCTTTCCCGAACAAATCGCCATCACGCCGCTGCGCGCGACCGGCGCCGTAAAGGAAAGCTCCCAAATCGGCGCGGCGGCCGTGCCGGGCATCCGGCTGAAAACGGCGGCGATCGCGGGGCTGCGCGAAATCCCGGTGAACCGCCTGCCGAACCGCACGGATGAAATCCTCGCCTACACGGCCGAACAAGCAGACTGGCAGCTGGCCATCGGGGCCGAACGGCTCGCCGCGCGCGTGGTGGCGGAGGTGTTTAATCTCGTCACCATCGGCGACGGCCTGGTGGGCGGCAGCGCGACGATCCGCTACGGCCTCGTGAGCCAGGGCGTGCAGGAATTCAAAGTGCGCGTGCCGGCGAACTGCAAGAACATCGAATTCACGGGCCCGAACATCCGGCGCAAGGAACAAGCGGGCGACCTATGGACGATCCAGCTGCAAGACAAGGTCTGGGGCGGCTACACCCTCGTCGTCACTTACGATTACCAGTTCGACGCGAAGGGCGCGACGCTGCCCGTCGGCGGCATCCACGCGGTGGAGGTAGAACGCGAGACCGGCTCCATCGCCGTGACGACCGCCGCGAGCCTGCAACTCAACGCGCAGGCGGTCAGCGACACGCTGCGGCGGGTGGACGAGACGGAGCTTTCCACCACCGACCGCTCGCTGGTGACGCGCGCGGTGATCCTGGCCTGGCAATACACCGGCGACCAATACGAACTGAACGTGGCCGTAAAACATTTTGCCGAGGAGCGCGTGCTGGAAGCCGTCGCCGACCGCACGCAAATCACGTCCGTGCTGACCGAAGCCGGCGAGATGCTCACGCAGGCGTCGTTCATGGTGAAGAACAACGAAAAGCAGTTCCAGCGATTCCAGCTGCCGCCGGACGCACGGCTCTGGGGCTGCTACGTGAACGGCCAACCGGCGAAACCGGAACACGACGGCGACTGGGTGCTCGTCTCGCTCCCGCGCGACGCAAACCGAGACCAAGCCTTCGCCGTGGACATCATGTATGCGCAGACCAACGGCGCGCTAAAATCGACGTTCGGCAAGACACTCAACCTCGCCGCACCCCGCACCGACGTGCCAAACACCTACGCGGAATGGCAGGTATTCGTGCCCCCGACGCTGCGGGTCTCCGATTTCGGCGGCAGCATGAACATCACACAAGGCACGACCTATGACTGGCTTGACGCATGGGAAAAATTCCTCGCGTTTTACGGGCAGGTGCTGCGGGAGGCCGGGGGCGCGATCCTAGTCATCGGCTTTCTGGGACTGCTGGTCATCGCACTGGTGATCTCGGCGGCGCGGCGCGGCTGGAGCGGCATTCTCACGCTGCTCGCCGTGATGATGATCCTGGCCGTGCTAGGCGGAATGCTGCTGCCCGCCCTATCCGCCGCCAAAAAAAAGGCGCAAAGCATCAACTCCGTCAACAACCTGAAGCAAATCGGCCTGGCCGTGCGCATCTTCTCCGGCGACAACGGCGACCGGCTGCCGGCCTCGTTTGACGAAATGAAAAACGAACTGGGCACGGACAAAATCACCTATGATCCCGCGACCGGCCAGCGCTACACCTACCTCGGCGGCGGCGCGTCAATGAACAGCCTCAAGCCCGACTCGGTGATCGCCTACAGCGCGCAGGACAATCGAGGCGGCTGCGAGGTGCTGTTTGCCGACGGCAGCGTGGAGCGGGTGTCCGCCGCTAAATTCGGCGAACTTTCCCAGCGGGGACTCGTCCAGCTCGCCGCGCCACAGGAACTCGCGGAAAAACAACGCGAAGTGGTGTTGAACGGCCAGTTTCAGCCACCAGCCAACCAGCCGGCGCCGGCCGCCGGAGCGGTCCCGGCGGGAACGCTGACCATCAGCGGGGGCAGGGTTCACAGCTTTGACGGACGCGTCAGCGGCGCGGTCACCGACAGCACCGGCACGCCGGGGATGGCTGGATTTCCCGCCACGCCGACGGCGGTTCCGCCACCGGTAGCCACGGGGATCCGTTCCATCCGCATCGAACTGCCGCAAACCGGGCAGCCCTTCATGTTCACCAAGGTCCTGAACGTCCACGGCGACCCGCTTTCGATCAGCGCGAGGTTCATTCCGCTCCGCACGTTCCAGATGTTTCAAATGGTGTGGCAGTCGGCAGCGTTCCTGTTCGGCCTCATCGTGTGGTGGTCGCAGTGGCATCGCCCGAACCGCAGCTCGTTCATCCTCGCCATCGCGCTCGCGCTCATTCTCGGATCGGTGGGCAGCCTGCTCATCCAATGGCGGGCGCTGCACGATGCGCTCATCATCGGTTTTCCGGTGGCCGCCGTCGCCAGCATCGCGCTGCTGGTCTGGAAATACTGGCCGCGCGGAAGCAAAGCCAGGAACGAACAACCCGCCGAACCGCCGCCGGCGGCCCCCCCCGCCCCGGACAGCAGCCGGCCGCCGATGCTGGCCACCCTAGCCATCGCCATCTGGTTCGCGGCGAATGGCGCGACCGCCGCCGAGCCCCGGAGCACGATGCACGACTCACAGGCCGCGATCAACTCCGCGGCTTATGCGGGCACGGTGAACGACCGCGTGGCGCTGCTGGAGGCGACGCTGCAATTTTCCGCCGCGCACGCCGGCGAAACCGTCCCGCTCTTCGGCGACGACGTGGCCGTGCAGCAGTGTTCCGTGAAGAGCGGCGGCGCCGCGCTGGTCCGCGACGGCGGCAGCATCGCCGTCCGGTTTGACCGGAACGGCGGCGCGACACTGCAAATCAAAATGCTCGTCAAAACATCCGGCGACGTGACGAAACGACGGCTGGCATTCGCCATTCCGCCGGCGCTGACCAGCCAGGTATCGCTTGAGCTGGACCAGGCGGAGGCGGACGTGGATTTCCCGGCGGCCGTCTCGCTCAAGCGGATCCTGAGCAAGGACAAGACGCGCGTCGAAGCGGTGATGGGTTCCGCCGACCGCGTTGAACTGCTCTGGACGCCGCGCGTGAAACGCGTCGAGGAGATGGCCGCCACGGTGTTCTGCCGGAACGCCGCGCTCGTCACGCTCGGCGGCGGCGTGGCAAACTGCCGCGCGACGCTGGACTATCAAATCACCCAGGGCGAACTGCGCCAGGCGCGCGTACAACTCCCCGCCGGCCAACGCCTGCTGCGCGTCGAGGGCAAGGACATCCGCACCTGGGAAATCAAGGACGCGGGGGGCGCGCCAGTGCTCGTGGTCGACCTCATGAAGGGCGTGCCGCTCAGCTGGCGGCTGACGGTGGAGACAGAAAAAATGCTCGCCGCGCTGCCAACGACGGCGCCGGTGGAACTGCCGCACGCGCTGGACGTGAAGCGCGAGAGCGGCCTCGTGGCCCTGCGCGGCGCGGAGGAACTGGGATTGTCCATCGATTCCGCCACGGGCCTGGAGCGCGTGGACGCGGAGGAATTCGGCCGCGCGGCGGCAGAGAAGACCGGCGCGCTGGCCAGCGTCTTCCGCTTTGCCAGCCCGGAATTTTCACTCCACATCCGGGCCGAGGCGGTCCAGCCGCAAATCGAGGCGGTGGTGCGGAACACCTTCCGGGTGAGCGCCGAGCAAGTTGCGCTGGCGGCGGCGGTGGATTACACGATCAAGCGCGCCGGCGTGTTCACCCTGAAGATCGCGCTGCCGGATGATTACCGCATCGAGCGCGTCAACGGCAACAACATCCAGCAGCACACGGAACGCAGCGAAGGCGGCGCGCGCGTCCTCGAGGTGACGCTGAAAGACCGCACCAGCGGCAGCTACGCGCTGGGCATCGAGCTGGCGCGCAGCTTCAAGGCGCCACCGAAATCGCTCACCGTCGCCGGGGTGCATCCGCTGGGCACGGCGAAACTGACCGGGTTCGTCGCCGTTTCCGCCGAGCCGGGCGTGGCGGTGAAAACAGAAACGTTCGACGGCCTGACCGAAATACCGGCGGTGTCGCTGGCCAATTACCTGGGCGGGGCGAACGCGGGAAACATGCTGGCCTACAAATTCATTTCCGCCGAGCCGAAGCCCACGCCGGACTGGAAACTGACCGTGGCGACCGAAGCCGTCGCCGCCTGGGTACGGGCGGAAATCGTGGACACCTTCACGGTCAGCGAGACGCTGGTCAGCGGCCGCGCCCTGGTGCGCTACGACATCGGCAACGCGCCGGTGAAGGAGCTGCACGTGAACGTGCCGGCGGAGTTCCGCAACGTCGAAATAGCGGGCGCGAACATCCGCACCCGCGAGCAAAACGGCACCGCCTGGCGCGTGGAGCTGCAAAGCCCGGTGCGCGGCAACTACCTGCTCACGGTGACGTGGGACCAGCCGCGGTCCGCGAAAACCAATGCGCTGGCGCTGGCCGGCGTGACCACCAAAAACGTGGAGCGGGAGACAGGCTTCCTCGCGATCTCGGCCAAGGCACCGCTGCAAGTGAGCGAAACCAGAGCGGCGGATCTGCAACGCGTGGACACGGGTGATTTTCCGGACTGGGCGGGCGGGCCCGGCGGCAACACGGCCCTGGCGTATCGCTACGTCCGGCCCGGCTACACGCTCACGCTCGATGTGCGGCGCTTTGACGACGCGGCGGTGCTGGAGGCGCTGGTGGACAGCGCGCAGTTCACGAGCGTGGTGGCCGACGACGGCCAGATGATGACGGAAATGTCGCTATCCGTGCGCAACAACGGACGGCAATTCCTGGAAGTCGAGCTGCCGCCAGCCGCAAAAGTCTGGTCGGCCTTCGTCGCCGGCCAGCCGGTGCGGCCCAGCCAGCGGGACGGAAAATTGCTGCTGCCCATCGAGTCGTCCGGCGCGGACGACGGCGCGATGGCCGTGGAACTGACTTATGTGGGCACAAATATTTTCCCGAAGCTGCGCGGCGACGTGGGCTTTGTCTCACCGAAATTCGACGTGCCGCTGAAGAACGCACGCTGGGAGGTTTATCTGCCGCCGGATTACCGGTACCAGGATCTGGAAAAAGGCACGATGACCCGCGAGATCACACCGGCGGCGGCGCCGCTCTCGTCGAGTTTTTCCAGCCTCGACTATTCGCGCATGGAGCAAGCCAGCAAGGAATCGGCGAAAGTGGAAATGAAGCGCGACGTGACCGTGGCGCGGCAGCAGCTGGCGGGCGGCAACATGCGCGAGGCTTCGGCCAATTTCAACCGCGCGAAGGCGAAATTTTCCGCCGACAAGGACTCGCTGGAGGAGGTCAAAAAACTGGAGGGCGACCTGAAGGCCGCGCAGGCGAGCAACCTCATCAACGCGCAGAATGATTTTTACTTCCGCAACAACGGCCAGGCGGCGGCAGACAGCCCGGCGCCAGCCCAAGGCGGGCAAAACTTCGGCCTGCTCAGCGACAACGCCGCCGCCGGCGAGCAATGGGTGAAGCTGCAGCAGGCGCAGGAGATCGTGAGCGCCAAGGTCCAACCGCTGCGCGTGAACCTGCCGGTGCGGGGCCAGCGGTTCGCCTTCACGCAGGTGCTGCAGACGGAAGGCGGGCGGCCGATGACCTTCCAACTCTCCGCCACGAACACCCGCACCGTCCACTGGCCGGCGCGGCTGGGCACAACGCTGGCGGCGTTCCTAATCCTGTGGGGCATGGTCGCCGGGCTGTCGCGCGCAACGCAGCAGCGGGACCACGCCTGAAGAGACGGCGGACAACCGCCGCCGCCGCGTGATGCCAGATCTAGCCCGCGTTGCAACCGGCGCCGGCAAAAATCGACTCGCATCACACGAGGCCGGCGGCTAGATTGATTTCCGCCCGCAGGCAAGAGGCCGCAGGAAGCATCCGCCGGACTTTGCCGGCGGCCGGAACCAGGGCGCCCATTTGAACCATGCTGAAGCCCGTAAAAACCAAAGCCACCCGCGCGGCGGGTAAAACTTTCGCCATCGTCGCGTCGAAATACAACGCCCGCTACGTCGACGCGATGCTCCGCGCCGCAAAAGCCGAGATCCTCCACGGCGGCGGGAACCTCAAAATCGTCCGCGTGCCGGGGGCGTATGAAATCCCCGTGGTGGCCACGAAACTCGCGCGCACAAAAACATTCTCCGCCATCATCTGCCTCGGCGTAATCCTGCGGGGCGCAACCACCCACGCGCAACACATCGGCGAGGCCGTGAGCGACGCGCTGGTGCAGATCCAGATCCAGCACGAAGTCCCGGTGATCCACGAGGTGTTACTGCTGGAAAACGAGCAGCAGGCGAAGGAGCGCTGCCTGGACAAAAAGCACAATCGCGGCACCGAGGCGGCGCAAACCGCGCTGGAAATGGCGCGGGTGATGGCGAGCCTGTAAGCGCCGCCAATCAACTTGCGAGCGCCGGCCGCAAATGCTAGTTTTTCACCGACATTCCATATCTATGAATAAATCCATCCTGCTCCTTTCACTCGGGTTCTGCGCGGCCGTGCAGCTAGCCGCCGCCGACATCACGGGCGCCATCAACTTCAAAGGCGCCGCCCCGGCGGAAAAAGAACTCACGCCCATCAAGGACGACCCCACCTGCGCCGCGCTATATCCGAACGGGCTACCGAAGACGAAATTTTACGTGGTCGGCGCAAACGGCGAACTGGCGGATGTGGTCGTTTCCCTCAAGGGCATCTCCGGCAAATCCACCGGCGCCAGCGCCGCCCCGGCGATGCTCGACCAGAAGGGCGCGCTTTACGTGCCGCAAATCGTCGCCATCCAGACCGGCCAGAAACTGACCGTCAAAAATTCCGATCAACTCGTCCACAACGTCCACACCACGCCCACGGCGAATCCGGAATCCAACCAAGTGCAGATGGGCGGCGGGCCGGATTTGACCTACACCTTCGACAAGCCGGAAATGTTTTTAAAGTTCAAGTGCGACGTGCATCCGTGGATGTTCGCGTGGGTCAGCGTCTTTGATCACCCGTATTTCGCGGTCAGCGGGGCGGACGGCAAGTTCACCATCAAAAACGTGCCGCCCGGCAAATACACACTGGAGGCCGCGCACCGCAAGCTCGGCACGCAGACCGCTGAAATCGAAGTGAAGGACGACGGAGCGGCGCAGAACTTCACCTTTGAGACAAAATAAATTTGAGCTCCCTTCCGCGACCGCTGCGTGACACAATGCGCAGCGGTCTTTCTTTTTCAAGATGAACAACCAATACAAACCCGCCCTATTCTGGTTTGCCGGGCTGAACGCCGTCGCCACGTTTCTGCTCATCGGCCTCGGCGGCCTCGTGACCAGCCACGAGGCCGGCATGTCCGTGCCCGACTGGCCGACGAGCTACGGCTACAACATGTTCGCGCTGCCGATCAAATTCTGGACCGGCGGCGCCTTTTTTGAACACACCCACCGGCTGCTCGCCTCGGTCGTGGGGCTGCTGACGACGATACTCGCCCTCTGGCTCTGGCTCAAGGATTCGCGCCGATGGCTGCACTGGCTTGGCATCGCCGCATTTCTGCTCGTAGTTGCGCAGGGAATTCTCGGCGGCCTCCGGGTCCGCCTGCATTTGGACTGGCTCGGCGTCCCGCACGGCGCGGTGGCGCAAGCGTTTCTCGTGCTGACCAGCGCCCTCGCGCTGTTCACGAGCAGCTGGTGGATGGCCACGGAAACGGAAAAGGAAATTCCCGTTCCGCGCGGCCTGCGCCGCCATGTGCTCTCGGTCACGATTTTGATATTCGCCCAGCTACTCATCGCCGCGACGATGCGCCACCAGCACGCCGGCCTGGCCATTGCGGATTTTCCGCTCGCCCAGGGAAAGATCTGGCCGGCCACCAGCCCGGAAGCCATCGCGAGCTACAACGCGCACCGCGTCGAAATCAACGGCGAAAAGCCCATCACGGCGTTCCAGGTGAATCTGCAAATGATCCACCGCCTCGTCGCCTACGCCATTTTTCTCGGCGTGGCGGCCGCGGCGATGAGGGCGCGGAAAAAGCTCGGCGGCGGCGACGGACTCACCCAACTGGCCTACGGCTGGCTGGGCCTGCTGGCGCTGCAAATCCTACTGGGCGCGGCGACCATCTGGTCCAACAAGGCGGCGGACGTGGCGACCGGCCATGTCATGGCCGGCGCCCTGGCGCTACTCGCCGGCGCGCTCTGGTGGCTGGCGGCCGAGCGGCGGACGCGCGCGGCAACATAAGGGTTTCACCGACTGCTTTTCAGGCGTTTCCCCTAGCTTATTTTGCGGCAAACACCATTGCATTTTTTGCCAATCAATGACAAGATAGGTTGAATTAGGCGCGTTAACTCACGCGCTCCCGGCTCAAAAAGATAAATGAAATCATCGGCGGAAGCCCTCACCGCAACGCTGCTTGCGGAAAAAAGTTGGACGGCGGTTTTCGCCGACCTGGTCAAGGCGCGGCTCACCGCGCTGGTACTGCTCACCACGTTCGTCGGGTTTTACCTGGGCGAACGCGGCGCGGTAGAGCTGGCGCGCATGTTTCACGCGCTGCTGGGCACGGCTCTGGTCGCGGCCGGAGCGGCGGCGCTGAACCAGTTGCTCGAACGCGAATACGACGCGAAAATGCGCCGCACCGCGGATCGTCCGCTGCCGTCAGGCCGGCTGCAGCCGGCAACCGTCGCAATTTTCGGCGGCGGATGTTCGGTGGCGGGTTTGATCTATCTGGCGACCCTGGTCAATTTGCTGACCAGCGTAGTCGGGGCGGTCACGCTGGTCAGCTACCTGTTCATTTACACGCCGCTCAAACGCGTGACCTGGGTGAACACCCTGATTGGAGCGATTCCCGGCGCGCTACCGCCGCTGATGGGCTGGACGGCCGCGCGCAATGAATTAAGCGGCGAAGGCTGGGCCCTGTTCGCCATCCTGGCGTTCTGGCAAATCCCCCATTTCATGGCCATCGCGTGGCTTTATCGCGATGAATATGCGAAAGCCGGATTCATCATGCTGCCGAACGCGGACGCGGGCGGCAGCCGCACGGCGCAACAGGCGGTGGGCAACACGCTGTTCCTGCTGCTGGCGAGCGTGTGTCCGTTTGCGTTCGGTTTGAACGGAAAACTTTATCTGGGGGCCGCGCTGATTCTGGGGGCCGGTTATTGCTGGTGCGCCCTGCGGTTTGCGCAGCAGCTGACCGCGCGCCGCGCCCGGCAGTTGTTTCTGGCCTCCATCATTTACCTGCCGCTGCTGATTGCGGCGCTGGTGGGAAACAAGATGAAATAAAGATATGCAGGCAAACGTCCAACAATTCCCGCCGTTCCGGCCCAGCGAGGCACACGCCGGCGGCGGCGACCACGGGCATGGCGAACACCACGAGCCGGGGTTTTTCAGCAAATACATTTTCTCCACCGACCACAAGGTCATCGGCATCCAGTACGGTTTGATGGCCCTGTCCTTCATGCTGTTCGGATTCGGCCTGATGCTGATGATGCGCTGGCAGATCGCGCATCCCGGCGTGCCGGTGCCGGTATTAGGCCCGCTGCTTGAAAAGATCCTCGGCCAACCGGCGGCGGGCGGCGCAATTTCCCCCGACCTCTATAATTCCTTCGGAGCGATGCATGGCACCATCATGGTGTTTCTCGGCGTGGTGCCGCTGGCATTCGCGGCGTTCGGCAACTACGTCACGCCACTGATGATCGGCGCGCCGGACATGGCATTTCCGCGCCTGAACATGGCGAGCTTCCACGTTTTTTTCCTCGGCGGCGTCGTGATGCTGGTGAGTTTTTTCATTCCGGGCGGGGCGGCGCAGGCAGGCTGGACGTCATATTCGCCGCTGGCGACGACCATTCCGACCAATGGCCAGGCGTTCTGGCTGACGGGCATGGTGCTGCTGATCACCTCGTCGCTGCTCGGCGCGGTAAATTTCATCGCGACCATCATCCAGCTACGCGCACCCGGCATGACCTGGATGCGGCTGCCGTTTTTTGTATGGGCGCAATTCGTCACGGCATTCCTGCTGCTGCTCGCATTTCCGCCGCTCGAGGCCGCGGGGCTGCTGCAATTGATGGACAACGTCGCGCACACCAGCTTCTTTTTGCCGACCGGGCTGGCAGTGGGCGGCCAGCTGGCGAACGTCAGCGGCGGCGGGAGCCCGCTGCTGTGGCAACACCTGTTCTGGTTTCTCGGCCATCCGGAAGTTTATGTGTTGATTCTGCCAGCGATGGGCATCGTCGCGGAAGTCATCACCAACAACACCCGCAAGCCGATCTGGGGCTACAAATCGCTCGTGTACGCGGCGCTGGCCGTCGGCTTCATGTCCTTCATTGTCTGGGCGCACCACATGTACCTCACCGGAATGGGACAAAAGATCGCCACGTTCTTCCAGACCACGACGATGATCGTCTCGATTCCGTCGGTCATCATCCTGACCTGCATGTTCCTGTCGCTTTGGGGCGGCTCCATCCGCTTCAACACGCCGATGCTGTTCGCCCTGGCGTTCCTGCCGATGTTCGGGATCGGCGGGCTTACCGGCCTGCCGCTGGGGCTCGCGGCAAGCGACCTGTATCTGCACGACACCTACTATGTCATCGCCCATTTCCACTATGTGGTGGCACCGGGGACCATTTTTGCGCTGTTCGCGGGCGTCTATTTCTGGTTCCCCAAAATGACCGGCCGGCGGATGAATGAATTCTGGGGCCGCGTGCATTTCTGGTGTTCGTTTGTCTTCATGAATGTCGTGTTCATGCCGATGTTTGCGCAGGGCATCAAAGGCATGCTGCGCCGCATGAGCGATGGCGGCGTGAATTATTCCGCCGCCGTGGTGAACAAGACCGGCACCGCCGCCAGCCCGATGATCGACGCACTCCCCGGCACCGTGATGCAGCTGAACGGCTGGATTCTTTGGGCCGCCATCGCACTGGGCATCGCGCAAATCCCGTTCATCCTCAACCTGTTTTGGAGCATCAGCCACGGCGAAAAGGTGGACCATAATCCCTGGCACGCCACGACGCTCGACTGGCAGACGCCCACGCCGCCGCCCCACGGCAATTTCACACACGAGCCGCACGTCGTCCGCGGACCTTACGAATACAGCGCGCCCGACCACGCCACGGATTTCACGCCGCAGGATGAAGCCGAAGGTCCCGCCACGCCAAAGCCGCCAACCCCGCAGCACTGATTTTTTGCATGGAAATCCCCTACACCGTTCAAAACCGGCCGGACACCGGCATTTACAACGCCAAGGTCGGCATCTGGCTGTTTCTCGCGTCTGAAGTGATGCTGTTCGGCGGACTGTTTTCCGCCTACATCCTGCTGCGCGTCGGGGCGGCGCCCGGCGAATGGCCGCACGGCTGGCTCAACGTCACACTGGGCACCATCAACACCATCCTGCTCGCACTCTCGGCCATCACCACCCTCCTCGCGTGGGCCGCATGCAAGGTGCGCGAGTTCGGCAAATTCAAGTTTTTCCACGCCTGCACCATTGTGCTCGCGCTGACGTTCCTTGGAATCAAAAGCTATGAATACCGCGACAAGTTCATGCATTACGAAGTCCAATTGCAGCCGTCGGCCAAAAACCGGGCGGCCGGCGAATTTGCCGACGGGCACCTCGTGGCCAAGTCCGGGGACTTCGATCTCGCGAAGAAGACGGGCTTTATCAAGCTGCACGGCCACATCGTCAAAGACCGCAAGGAACTGATGGATTTGCGCAGCCCTGAAGCGCAGGCCGCCCAGCACGAGGAACTAACCATTGCGGCGGCCGACATCAAGAAAATGGAAAATTACGCCCCGCGGCACAACACGTTCACGGCGATCTATTTCACCCTCACCGGCCTGCACGCGCTGCATATATTGGGCGGCACACTCGTCATCTTTTATCTCTGGGGGCCGGGCAGCCGGATGTGGAAGACCGACCCGGAACGCTTCACCAACCGCGTGGAAGTCTCCGGCCTGTTCTGGCATTTCGTGGATCTCGTGTGGATTTTCCTGTTTCCTGTGCTTTATTTGACCTGACGATTTTATGAGTGACTCCGAACATCCCGTTGACCTGAAGAGCTATATCCGCCGCTGCGCGGCGATCTTATTCGCCGTGGTTTGCACGACGTCGCTGATGATCGCCACATCCTTCTCGCACATCGGCAACGGCTGGGCGGCGCGCGTGGCCATCATCCTGGGCATCGCCGTGGTGAACGCCTTGCTCGTGGCGAGCTATTTGATGCATTTGCTGTCCGAAAAAAAGATGGTTTATGCCCTGCTCGTTTTCACCGTGTTCTTTTTCATCGGACTGATGGGGCTGACCCTCTGGGCCACCAACGATTTTCCGCCGGGAACGGCAATCCACTGACATGTCACTCAAAGCCGTTCATCTCATTTTTGTCACCCTGCTCGCCGCGCTTTCGTTCGGCTGCGCGGCGTGGGCGTTTCAGGCGGGCAGCGGGTGGTGGGGCGCGACCGCGATAGCGGCCGGCATGCTGGTGATCGCCTACGGGATTTATTTTTTGAGGAAACTGAGAAAGATCAGCTACCTATGAAGCCGCCAAAAATCATCCTGCTCGCGACGGCCTGGCTGGCGCCGTCGCATATATACGCCTGCGCCGCATGCTATGGCGGCAACATTGATTCGCCATTGGCCGACGGCATGAACTGGGCCATCCTCACCTTGGGGGCCATCGTCGGAACCGTGCTGGCGGGATTTCTTGTCTTCTTCATCCGCATCATGCGGAAAAGCGAAGCCCTCGTGGCCGCCGCTGAAAAAGCCCAAAAACAAGCTCAAGTATGAAAGAATGGTTCTCAGCCCCAGCCCAATGGCTCGCCGATGCATTCACCCGGGACGGGTTCGCCCACCGGGTTCTGGGCCTGCCCGAACTCGCCTCCGCCAACGGCAAGGCGGTGGACGACCTGATGGTTTATGTCCACTGGCTGATGCTGGCGTTATTCGCCGGCTGGATCATATATTTCGGCTACGTCCTGTTCCGGTTCAGCGCCACGCGCCAGAAAAAGGCCAGCTATGAAGGTTCCAAGAGCCGCCTGCCCAGCTACGTCGAACTGGCCGTGGCCGGCGTCGAGGCCGTGCTGCTCATCGGCGTGGCCGTGCCGATCTGGGCGAAAAACGTGGATCATTTCCCAAAACCCGAGGAAGCCACCGTCATCCAAGTGATGGCCCAGCAGTTCGCCTGGAACGCCCGCTATCCCGGACCGGACGGCAAATTCGGCCGACAGGACATGAAACGCATCGCCAGCGACAACGTCTTTGGCGTGGATTCCACCGATCCCGCCGGCAAGGATGATGTGCAGTTGCTCAATGAAATCCATGTGCCGGTGGACAAGCCGGTGCTGATATATCTGAGTTCCAAGGATGTCATCCACTCGATGAAACTCGTGGCCATGCGGGTGACGCAGGATGCGATACCCGGACTGCGGATACCGTTCACCTTCACCCCCAACAAGATTGGCCGCTTCCAGATTGAATGTGCGCAACTTTGCGGCAACGGCCACGCCGCGATGGCCGGCGGCTTCATTGTCGTGCAAAGCAAAGCCGACTACGAAGCGTGGCTGCACTCCAAATCCGGATCCGCCGCACCCACGAGTTTTGAATAAACGGCGTCCGGGCCGGCTAAACAAATGGCCCAAAAAGCAAACCCCCCGCACCTTGAATCGTGCGGGGGCAGATCGTTCATCATCCAGTTCGTTTGGTTCAGCGCAATGCGGGCCCGCCATCATTCATGATCCAATTCTATTTGCTCGTTTGCCGCTGGTAACCGCCGGCGTTTTTTCAGGCCGCCGGACCAGCCGGACCGCTGGCGAGCCAGTCGCGCAGGCGGCGGGCGGAGGCTTCGGCCCGACCGGGCAAGCCATCCAGCGCCGTGTGAATCGCCTGGGTATTTTGCGCTTCGGCAGCGTCCTCGAGGGCGAGAAACGCAGTTGAAAGCGAGAGCAAGCCGAACATCGCACACAACCCCTTGAGCGAATGGGCGGCGCGTTCCAGTTCGGACCACAGGTTTTCAGCATGGTATCGCCGGATGTCCATGAGACGCTCGGGCAACTCCTTGAGAAAATCGCCGGCCATGTCGGCCACCGCCGCCGGATCAAGCTCGCGTCCCAATTGTTCAAGCCGGGCAAAGTCGTATTGTTCCTCAGCCTCGCCAGCGGGCGGCACGGCGGCCAGCAGCGACTGGTAAAGTTGCTGAGCGGTAAAAGGCTTGGCGAGATAATCGTCCATGCCGGCTTCCAGGCAGCGTTCCCGTTCGCCGACGAGCGCGTTGGCGGTAAGAGCAATGATGCGGACACGCCGGACGGTCTTTTTTTCCGCCTCGATTTTACGGATGGCAGCGGCGGCCTCCAAGCCGTCGAGCTCGGGCATGTTGCCGTCCATAAGAATGGCATCGTAGCCACCGGTCGTGAACCGCTCGATAGCTTCACGGCCGTTGACGGCCCAGTCGGCGCGGGTGCCGAAAGTTTCGAGCATCAATTGACACAGCTTGCGGTTGAAAGGATTGTCCTCGGCAACGAGCAGACGCAACCCGGAAACCGGCGTGCGCCGAGCGCCACTGTCCGAGCGAATAAACTGGGTATCGCCGGGCAACAGCAGCGGTTTGGCGGCTTCCGGCTTTTTTCCGGCGACCACGCCGACCAGCGCATCAAACAACGCATGCGCCTTGACCGGCTTGAGCAGCACGTTGGCGAACCGAGCGAGGTCAGCCTCGTCCGCCCCAATGGTGGCCGCCGGACTGGTCAGCAGCAGGCATTGAACATGCCCCTGGCTATCCGTCAGCTGCCGCCGCAATTCCTCGCCGCCGACAACGAGCATCTCGTCGTCACAAACCACCAGCGGAATGACAGCACCACGCAAATCGTGCCGCAAGGCGCGCGCCAACTCTTGCGGGGTGGCCACCGAACGGCAATCCATGCCCCAGCCGTGCAACTGTTCGACCAGCGATTCGCGCAGGCTGGCGTTTGGCGCAGCGATGACGGTCTGCGTGAACACGAGTCCGGGAAAACTCCGCTCGATCACCGGCTGATCGGGCACGTCAAAGGCCAGCTCAAACCAAAACGTCGAGCCCACGCCAGGCGCGCTGTGGACGCCAATCCGGCCGCCCATAAGGTCAATGATCCGCTGGGAAATGGCCAAACCCAGACCGGTTCCACCAAACCGGCGCGAAGACGAGGTGTCGGCCTGCGCAAACGGCTGGAACAATTTGTGAGTCTGTTCGTCGGTCATGCCGATGCCCGTATCGGTGATTTCGAACCGCAGGGTGATTTTTCCGCGGCCGTGAAACTGCGGCTGGACGCGGAGGACGACCTCGCCACGCTCGGTGAATTTGATACCGTTGCCGACGAGATTCAGCAACACCTGGCGGAGCCGGATGGGATCGCCCGTCAGCCGGTGGGGCACTTCACGGCGGACGATGGCGGCAAGGGCGAGGTGTTTGCCGGATTCGCGCGTAGCGGCATTTTCCAGCACGCCGTCCACGACCACGCGAATGGAAAAATCCTCATGGGCGATGCTCATCTTGCCCGCCTCGATCTTGGAAAAGTCGAGCACATCGTTGATGACATGAAGCAGCGCATTGGCGCTCTCGGCGGCGGCACTGGCAAATTCGCGCTGGCGGGCGTCGAGCCGGGTCTGGGCCAGCAGCTCCACCATGCCCAGAATGCCGGTCAGCGGCGTGCGGATTTCGTGACTCATGTTCGCCAGAAATTCGCTTTTGGCAGAACTGGCGCGGTTGGCCTGATCCGCCATGTTGCGCGACTCGATGGCGGCCATCTGCAGCTGCTGGTTGACTTTTTCGAGCGACGACTTGGCTTCCTGCAGCGCAATCTCCGCCTTCTTGCGGGCGGTGATGTCCTGAATAACGGCTTGAAATTCTACAGCCTGCCTGTCCGCGCGGTCCAGCCGGCGAAGGCTATATTGCTGCCATTCGACGCGGCCATCGGCAGCCACGGCACGGCGGTCAAAATTCAAGACCGGCCGGTCGTCCGGCAGGCTGGCAAGATTGTGCCGCAGGGTCTTCGCCTCCGCCTCGTCGAGCGTCGAGAAAAAATCCGCTCCCAGAAGTTCCGCTTCCATCCGGCCGTGGAAGTTGCAATAGGCTGGATTTACAAAGGTAAGCGAGCCACCCGGCTGAAACCGGCAAATCAAGTCAGCTTGATCAGCCACCACCGCGCGAATGCGCTTTTCACTTTCCGCCGCCTCGGCCTCCGCCCGGCGCCGTTCGGCGGCGGCGGCCAGCAGCAGATTCATCACCGCCACGATGCCAATATAGCTGCCGACGAGCCGCAGGCTGTCCGCCTCATTACCGGTCACAAACGGCCCGCGACCGTCCAGCAAAGAATAAATCGCCAGGGCCGTCACCAGGAGCGTGCCGGTGGCAGCCCCGCGCGGGCCAAACCGGAACGCGCCCCACAGCAGAAACGGGAACGGAACATACGCCAAGGGATAATTTTGGATGCCGTAGACGAACCAGGAATTAAAGGAAATCCAAGTGCCGACTCCCAGCCCCGCCGCACACAAGACCGCCTCCAGCACGCGCCAGACATTCCAACGCAAAGACGCGGGGGTGGCCCAAGTGATGATCACCGGGGTCACCACGAGGGCCGCGAGGGCGTTCGGCACCCACCACGCCACCAGATTCGGGAACATCGCCTCCCAGGTGATTTTCTGGTCGTAAACCAGACTGACGACGTTAAACAGGGCGTTAACCGTGGTGCCCAGCCCGCACGCCAACAGCACAAATCCCGCCGCGTCGCGCGTGCGCTCCAGCGCGTTATCGAAATTCACAAACCGCTTCAACAAGAACACGCAGACAATCGCGCCGATGGTATTACCGACCGCCGTCCCAAATGTGAAAAAACCGAAAGGCACGCCGTCAATGAAGGAAAACAGCACCGCCCCCAAGGCAATCCCCGGCCAGAAGCGGTAGCCAAACAACAAAATAGCCGCCAGCGCAATGCCCGACGGCGGCCACACCAAAGCCACACTCCCGGAAAGAAACGAGGCCTTTTTGCCTAATAGCCCCCCCAGAAAATAAAACGCCGTCAGCACAATTACGCGGGTGATTGTGGCCAGGCGGGTTTTGTCTTGCGGGGACACGCCGACTTTTTAACAAAAAAAACGCGACAAGACCAGCGGGAAGTTCCGGGCCAAACCCGACCAAAATCCGCCCGTTCGGGGACAAAAAAAGATTGGCCGACGGCGCCATTACCGGCATCTTAAGAGAAAGGAACTGGTGTTTTCCAAAATGAACGACCTGTCACAACCATCGAATTCCACGACTTTGCCGGCGCACCTCATCGCCCATATCAATGTCAAACTCGCGCTTATCGGCTGCTCGCCGGTGCCCCTCAAGGGCGACCGGGAGTTTGTCGAAATCGCCGCAGCCATGGCCGCGCAGTCGCGCGAAAAAGACCGGCTACTCGGACAACATCTCTGTCCCGCCGACCAGCGCATCCAGAATTTTCTCCACGATTATTTACAGGAGATCCCCGCGCCCAAGCTACCCGCACGCACCTTCGCCCTGGACCGCGCCGGCCTGGCCCGCGTGCTCTCGCTGCCGGTGGACCGCGATGATTTCGCCTCCGACATCATCAATTCCTACCGGGTCAAACAAGGCGTCCTGCACAACCCGCGCAGCGACCGCCGCACGACAGCAGGAATTTTTCATGTCACCGAGGGCGGCCTGCCGATTCCCGACGACAAACTGGGGGTGCCCAAAATCACATTCGCGAAAATCCTCCAGCTGGCGCTCACACCGCCGCGAGAATTATTGAAACTGCCATTCACCGCCACGCAGCCGGAGCCAGCGGAATGTTTTGTCTCGCTGCTGATCCGGCCGGTGGTCTGTCCGGCGGTTCCGGGTTTCACGCCCCAGAAAACGATGGAGGTTCGTTTTTTTGTGCCGGGCAACCTCGTGAGCAACCTGGATTTCGTCGAGTCAATTTTTGAAAACGGCGGCGACCCGCTCCTGCCAGAAAATGATGCGGCGCTGGACAGCGACCATTGGACCGGCCATACCGGCGCCATCATACTGGCACCGCACCTGACAAAGGCGACAAAGAAATCCCTCGGCCTCCCGCACCATGACCAGGCCACCGAACGCCAGCGCCGCGACGGCATGTGCTGGAAAATGGAGGGCGAACTCTACAACAACGGCAACGCCTTCAAGCTCACAGCCAGGGACGAAACCGGGGTCATCGTCACCGTCATCGCCGACAACTATTTTGGCTACTGCAAAAAAGAGGTGAAGACGCAGTTAAGTTACGCGGCGAACCTTTTCGGCCTCGCCGAAGAGGAACACGCCGGCGGCGCGCTGGTGTTCGCCAGCTATGATCTCGGCGAGGAGTTCAACGGTGACGCGCTGGTGCGCCGCCAGCCCCACTCGTTTGTGGAAATGATTTCGCGGTTTGGCGGAATGATGGATTTGAAGCCGGAAGGCTATGCCGTGGACAAAACATTCCCGGAAATTGTCTATATACCCGCGTCGGCACGCTTTGATTTACAGAGCCAGAAAATCGCCTGGATGAACCCGACTTCCGGCGAACAAAGCATCAGGCTCTCGCCAGAAAAAACCTACGTCCGTCCGTCCGGCTACAAGGTCCGCATGGAAAAACCGCCCGGTCACGGCCGGCAGTGGCGACTGGTCGGCACCGTCGCCGAGGGCACGTTTTGCCACAAGCCCTGCACGGTTTCCGGCGGCGGCAAATCCGAAATTTCCAAGCCCATCACCGACGCGATTCTCACCGGCCCGGTCTTTGTCGCTGATTATAAAAATGATTTCGACCGGGTCGCCGAATTGATTGACCGCAATTACTCGCACCGCTTTGCCGACAAGTCGCGCACCGACAAGCGCACCGTACTTTCCGCCGAACGCTCGCTCGGCTCCGTGATCAAACTGCTGACGCCGGACGAACACGATTACACGCCGGAATACAACGAATGGCTGGCCAGCGTGCCGCAGCACGTCAAAGAGCTCGTCTTTGTCGTAAAACGCTATTACAAGCCGGAGTGGAACGACAACTGGCGCGATCATTTCAGCGTGGACATCATCAACGGCACGCCCGGCAACGAACTCAAGTGCGACAACCGCAAGCTCGTCACGACGTATTTGCGCGTCGGTTTCGACGACGACGGCGCCTGGCGCACGTTCGGCCTGCGCAAGGATTTTCATCCAGCCGTCAAAGTGCAGATGGAAGACGACATCACGGCGTCCACAGTCGTGCCAGCCACCACGCTGGAAAATCCACCCGAGAACACGGACAAACAGCTTTCGCTGAAATTCGTGCAAAACTGCGAACAGCGCCTGTTCCAGCGACCCGACGACGCGATTCATCGTGGCTACGACAAGCAGACGGAAAATGATTTTGTCCAGCCGGAGAACTTCTTCTCCAACTATGAACCCCTTACACCGGCAAACGCCCGCGACATGGTTGAGGATGCGCTTAGCTTCAATCAGTTCACCGAGCCGATGCAAAGGTTTGTCCGCGAAGTCGCCGAGACCGGCAGCCCAAGCTTTTTTGTCTGCACCGCCAACCCCCGCCTCGTGGACGGCAAACCCACGAAAAACCCGCGGTATCTGCAAAAGCGGCCAGACGTAGTCCGCACGAGCGAAACCTATCTGGCGGAGATATCCGCGCGCCTGCGCCGCCGCGTGCCACCGGGAAAACCGTTGCACACACCCGTAACCGCCGTCCTGCCGGGGCGCCGCAACAATCCGCCGGACACCGGGGTGCGTCCGCTCGCGTGCTACAACCCAATCCACTTCATGGAACTGCCGGAATTTTTCATGGAAGTGATCTGCAGCATGACCGGCAAATCGCCGTCCACCACCGGCGCGGGGTCCGAAGGCGCGCTGACCAAAGGGCCGTTCAACGCACTGCCGCCGATCATCGACCTAAACAACGCACTCGTGTCATTCATCCTCACCGGCCACCATGCGTTCGTCACCGCAGCCGGCTACGTCGGCCCGAAGTTGCGGGTGGATCACGACATCAGCCTCATCGTCCCGGAAGTCTGGTGCCGACTCACCGCCGAGGAGCAGGATCCGAACTTTCTCATCGCCAACCGGTTTCTCGAAAAGTGCCAGGACTTTGGCCACAATGGGAAAAAAGTCCTGGCGAGCCGGCTCGGCTGGCGCATCAACGCGCGGTTTGTCCACGCATTTTTCGGCCGCGTATTCAATCATCCGCACGCCGTGTTCACCGAGGCGATGCTCAAACCAGAATTACAAGACAAGGACATCTTCGCCGACGGCATGGATAACATTGTCGCGACACAGAAGCGCGTTGCGAAAATGTATTTTAACGACGGCAGCATCGCGCAGGCGTGCCCGCCGCTGCAGGCACTGCTGAACATCATGCTCAAAGACGAAGGGGACGGAAAACAACTGGATCATCCCGAAGTGCGAAAACTGTTCACGCGCGAAAACCTGCTGGCGAGTCCCTGGTATGCCGCGCGCCTGGTGGCGAAACAAAAAGTGGACCGCACGCTGTGGAAACGTCATGTTGAATCAACGGTGTTAATAGACCGCACGAAAAAGGATATGAAAACAGGCCCGCAAACGAGCTTGGAGCCGCCAACCGCGCGTCGGTGTTCGCGGGGTTTGCCTGAGTCTCTTTTGTGGTAAAAACCCTGTAAACACGCGTTAAA
>CAIXBQ010000046.1 GCA_903917705.1 uncultured Verrucomicrobia subdivision 3 bacterium
TCGGCCGTCAAACGCAAAGCCCGAGGCTATCGGTCATCTGAATATCAAACCGCCATGCTCTACTTTGTCGCCGGCAAACTGGAAATCCCTTACTATGCCAAATGACTCGACTTATTACCCATTACCAACAACGAGGAACCATAAATTATGATCCTACTTCTTGGCGCGTCGGGCTATCTCGGCGAGGCGTTTGTCACCGAATTGCGGCGGCGCAAAACCGATTTCATCACGCTGTCGCGGCAGCAGGTGGATTACTCGCGGTTTGACCGGCTGCTGGAATTTCTCCGGGCGAAAAAGCCGGTGTTCGTGGTGAACGCCGCCGGCTACACGGGCAAGCCGAACGTGGACGCGTGTGAACTGGACAAGGCGGGCACGCTGGTCGGCAACACGCTGCTGCCGCAGACCATCGCCCACGCCTGCCTGGCGGCGAAGATCCCGTGGGGCCACGTCTCCAGCGGCTGCATCTATTCCGGCGCGAAGATCGCCGAGGGCGGCACCGTCCGCGTGGCGAAGGACATGACCCAGCCGGAACTGCATGCGCTCGCGGAAAAGAAATCGCCGACGATCCTCGGCTTCACGGAGACGGACACGCCGAACTTTACGTTCCGCGCCCAGCCGTGCAGCTTTTACAGCGGCACCAAGGCGCTGGGCGAGGAGGCGATGGCCGGGCTCGGCGAGAATTACATCTGGCGGCTGCGCATCCCGTTCGACGAGTTCGACAACAAGCGGAATTACCTGAGCAAGGTGCAGCGCTACGTGAAGGCCTACGAGAACGTGAACTCCATCTCCCACCGCGGTGAGTTCGCGAAGGTGTGCCTCGACCTGTGGGAGCGCCGCGCGCCGTTCGGCATCTACAACATGACGAACCCGGGCTACGTCACCACGCGGCACGTCGTGGGGTTGATTGAGAAATTCCTGAAGCCGGGGCGGAAGTTCGAGTTCTGGGCGAATGACGACGAGTTTTACCAGATCGCCGCCCGGACACCGCGCTCCAACTGCGTGATGGACGTCTCCAAGCTGCTGGCCACCGGCGTGAAGGTCCGCGACGTGGAAGAGGCGCTGGAGGATTCGCTGAAAAACTGGAAGCCCGAGAAACCCTGAACCTTTCCCCACCTCAAACATGAATTTGCTCATCACTGGCGGCGCGGGCTTCATCGGCTCGAACCTCATCCACCACGTCATCAACGACGCGCGCATCACGAAACTCGTCAATCTGGACTGCCTCACCTACGCGGGCCGGCTGGAGAATCTGGCGAGCGTCGCCGCGCATCCGAAATATGTCCTGGAAAAGGTGGATTTGCGCGACAAGCACGCCACGCTTCAGGTGGTCGAGCGCCACGCGATCACCCACGTCATGCACCTGGCGGCGGAGTCGCACGTGGACCGCTCCATCACCGGCCCGGGCGATTTCATCACGACGAACATCCTCGGCACGTTCAACCTGCTGGAAGCCTGCCGCGGGTTTTGGAACGGCCGTTTCGAGGGCAAGCGATTTCACCATGTGTCCACCGACGAAGTTTACGGCTCGCTCGGCGCCACGGGGCTGTTCACGGAGACGACGGCTTACGCGCCGAACTCCCCCTACTCCGCCAGCAAGGCCTCGTCGGATTTTCTCGTCCGCGCCTATCATCACACCTACGGCCTGCCGACGGTCATCACGAATTGCTCGAACAATTACGGCCCGTTCCAGTTTCCGGAAAAGCTCATTCCGGTGGTCATCCAGAGCATCCTCGCGCGCAAGCCGGTGCCGGTGTATGGCGACGGCATGAATGTCCGCGACTGGCTCTACGTGCGCGACCATGCGGAGGCGCTGTGGACGGTGTTGCAGCGGGGCCAGCTCGGCGAGACCTACAACATCGGCGGCCACAATGAGTGGGCGAACATCCACATCGTCCAGCTCATCTGCGACACGATTGACGAGTTCGCGCCGCAGCTGGGCGGACAGTCGCGCCAGCTCATCAGCTTCGTGAAGGACCGGCCCGGCCACGACCGGCGCTATGCGATCGACGCCGCGAAGATCCAGCGCGAGCTGGGCTGGACGCCCGCGCACAAGTTCGAGGACGGCATCCGCGAGACCATCCGGTGGTATCTGGACAACCAGAACTGGGTGCAGGCGGTCCTGAAGAAATAATTATCTGAACGCAGCCGCCCGCCGCCCGCTCTAACCACCGTCCGCATGATCCGAACCGCCAGATTGATATTGCTCCTCGCGCTGCTGCCGGGCGGGGCGGCGTTCGCGCGCGCCGGCACCGCGACCAATTCGCTGGTCTGGCAGGTGGACCGCGACCGCGTCACCGCCGATCTCCGGGGCGAGGCGCTCTGGCCACTGCTGGAGGACATCGCGCATCAGACCGGCTGGCACATCTTCGTGGAGCCCAGCGCGGCGCGGAATGTGGATGTGAAATTCTCCAATCTCCCCGCGGCGGCGGCCCTGAAGAAGCTGCTCGGCGATTTGAACTTTGCCTACGTCCCGGAGACGAACGAGGCGTCGCAACTCTATGTCTTCACCACCAGCATGGCCGCCGCCACGCAGCGCATCAACGCGTCCGCCGCGACCAAGCCGGTTCCCCGCAAGCGCGTCGCCCATGAGCTGCTCGTGAAGGTCAAGCCCGGCACGGACATTGACGCGCTGGCCAAATCGCTCGGCGCCCGCGTCACCGGCCGCAACGACAAGCTGGGGATTTACCGGCTGCAATTCGCGGATGACGCCGCGATGGAGACCGCGCTGGGCACCTTGAAAACCAATTCCGATGTGACCGCGGTGGAATATAATTACATCCTCGACCCGCCCGTCGGGGCGCAGAAAATTGCGAAGGCCCCCGCCGGACCGGTCACGCTGGCGCTAAATCCGCCGGGCGATTCCGGCCGCGTGATCGTGGGCCTGATTGACACGACCATCCAGTCGCTCGGCGCGGACCTCGACCCGTTCCTGCTCAAGCAGATCTCCATCACCGGCGACACGACGGTCAGCAGCACCGATCCGACCCATGCGACCGGGATGGCCGAGACCATCCTCCGCGCCCTGGCCGCACAGGGCGGCGCCACTTCCGCACAGATCCTGCCCGTGGATGTCTATGGCAACAGCGAAACCACCACGAGTTGGAACGTGGCGCTGGGCGTCCAGGCCGCCATCAATGGCGGCGCCACCGTCTTGAACCTGAGCTTGAGCGGGACCAGCGACAGCGCGATCCTCGACGATGTCATCCAGCAGGCGATTGCGAAGGGAATCGTGGTGTTTGCGGCCGCCGGCAACCAGCCCGTCAACACCCCGACCTATCCGGCGGCGATTCCCGGCGTGGTGGCCGTGGCCGCCACGCAAGGTGGCCAGCTCACTTCCTACTCGAACTTTGGCAGCTTCATCGCCATTGCGCTCCCCGGGGCCAGCGTGATTTATCTCGGCAATCAGGCGTTCGTCGTCCAAGGCACGTCTCCAGCCACAGCCTACGCCACGGGCATCGCGGCGGGAACCAAAAGCGGAACATCCCTGACGTGGGCGCAGATCCTCCAAGCCATGCAGCAGAAATTCCCGGTCCCTCAAAAGTAACGGAGGCGGTCGGGCGATGGGATCAGGGAAAGTAAAACCCGCCGTCCGCCCCAACCCCCGTCAGTGGGAGCGGCAGCCGTACTTGATAAAGGTGCCGAGGAATAACCCGATGGCCGCAAGCAAAAGCCACGGCTGACCATGCAACAGCAGGAGAATCCCCCAACTGATAAAGAAGGCGAACGCGAGAAATACCGCTATGGCCAGACCAAGTTTCATGGTCATGAATATAATCATTTGCCCCGCTCATGCAAGCCGTTAAGCCAAATCATGACAACCGTTCAAAACGGGTTAAGGGCATATTTATGCTCTATCATCAAGCCGGGCAAAACCGGATAATAGAGGGAAAGACAGCTGGGGTTTAGCCACCGACCACGGGGCCGCTTCAGCCAGCCATGATGAAAAAAACGGGAACGGGAATGTTTATGAAAAATCTATTAATTATTGTCAGCCTCGCGACCAGCGCCCTGACGGCGTCGGCCGCCGGACTGGATTTGATTCCCTGGCCGGCCAAGGTGCAGCCGGAGCCCGGACAATTCACCATCAACCAGCAAACCGTCGTCACCGCCGACGCGCCGTTCGCCGCTGAAGCCGCGCTGTTGGCCGGCGATATTCATCTGAAAACCGCCGCCGGGGCGAAGGCCAACCGGATCCGGTTGACGACTCAAGGCGCGGAAGCGCTCGGCGAGGAAGCGTACCGCCTGGAGGTGGACCAGCAAGGCGCGACCATTCACGCGCATTCACCGGCAGGCGCATTTTACGGCTGCCAGACCCTCGCGCAACTGCTGGAACCGAAGACGCAAACGATTCCGCTGGTGAAAATCGAGGATGCGCCGCGTTACGCCTGGCGCGGCTTGATGCTGGATGTCAGCCGCCATTTCTTTGACCAGCCGACCATACTGCGACTGCTCGACTGGATGGCTGATTACAAACTCAATCGCTTCCACATCCATCTGACCGATGATCAGGCCTGGCGGATGGAGATTGATAAATATCCGGAACTGACCCGGACCGGGGCGCGGGGGAATTTTACGGACACAAACGCGCCGGCGCGGTTTTTCACCAAGTCAGAGATGCGGGAAATCATCCGGTACGCGGCGCAGCGGCACATCGTCGTGGTGCCGGAAATCGACATGCCCGGCCACGCCAGCGCCGCCACGCGCACGTTCCCGCAGCTGGACGGCGGCGTGAAGACATACAATCCCGCTAGCGAGGCGACGTATGATTTCCTGCAAAACGTGCTGCTGGACGTGATGCAGACGTTTCCCTCGCCATGGATCCACTTCGGCGGCGACGAGGTGAACACCAGCGGCTGGGGCAAGGATGCGGCCGCCGCGGAAAAAATGCGGGCCGAGGGGTTGCAGAAACCCCAGCAGCTCGAAGGTTATTTTGTGCGCCGCATGACTCAGTTCATCTCGCAGCATCACCACACCCCGATGGGCTGGGATGAGATTGTCGCCGCGAAGCCGGCAACCAACACGGTGGTTTTCTGGTGGCGGCACAACAAGCCGGAAATGCTGGAGCAGGCACTGGCCGGAGGCTATGCCGTCGTGCTCTCGCCACGTTCGCCGTGCTACTTTGATTATCCGCAGGACAAATCCTACCCGCAGATCGGCTGGAAGATCTGCAACACGCCGGAGGCGGTTTACGGCGGGCCGAAGATCCCCGCCAGCATTTCGCCGGCGCTGCGCAAAAACATTCTCGGCGTCGAGGCCTGTGTCTGGACCGAGCACATCGGCTCCGTGCCTTATCTGGAATTCATGATCATGCCGCGCATGGTGGCGCTGGCGGAAATGGCATGGACCGCCGACGGCCAGCGTGACTTTGGGAACTTCAACGCGCGGCTGAAACCGCTGGTGGCGCAATACCAGCAGCTCGGCATACACAGCTACGACGAGAACAATCCGGAAGGTTCGCTGCGCGAGGCCAGGCCGTCCGCCAAGTTACCCGCCACCGCCAGCGCAACCTCGGCCAGCCATCAGTAATTCAACCATACGCGGTAAAACCGGGTCGCCCGATTAGTCGCGCAGCCGACATCCGTCCAGTTTGCGCTCACGCTGCCGCTGCCGGAAACCACAATCGGCCCGCTCGCGTTCGTCCAGCCGGACAAATTCGCGATCGCCGCCTGCACGCGATTGGTCGCCCCGGCAAGGGTCTTCCACGCCAGCACAATGTCGTTGCCGCTGCGCAGCGCGGACGTGAAATAAACCGGCGCCGCGACCCCGCAGTTGCCCACCGCCACCCCGTTGACAACGAGGTTGGTCGGCCCGGGCGGATTGCCACCCGGCGAGGCTTGAAAGGTCAGCGGCAAACTCCCGCCGGCGGGAATCACCGCCGCCGGAGTCCAGCCGCTGCCGACGGTAAAATGATTTCCACTGTGCGCGGGCGCTACCCAGTTGTTCAAACCGGCGTCGGCAGCGATCCAGTCAACGCCGGACCAAGGCGCGTCAAAGGCGAAACTGTTGATCATGATATTGGTGCTGTTGGGATTGGAAAGGGTCAGCACCGCCCGGAAAGAGCCGCTGTTGTAAGTCACCAGCCATTGCGAAGTAATCGCACACTCGCCGCTGCCGGAACTGGTCGTGCCGCCGCCGGAACCGCCGCCGGTATTATTGTTGGTAATCGTGCCGGTTGACTGCGTAACAAAAAGGTTCGCCCCGACCGCGTTGGTCAGATTGCAGTAAAGGAATTTATTCGACCCGACGTTCGTATGTCCGGACACGATGACGGAAATGGTCCGGGCGGTTTGCCCCGGCGCGAAAACAAGCGTGCCATTGGTCGCCGAATAATCGGCCGGCGCCGCCGCCGTGCCGTCGCTGGTGAAATAGGCCACGCTGATCGCGCCGGTCGAAGCCACCGAAAGACTGACGGGAAACTGAAGGGTGGCGTATCCGTTCGTCGGCATAAGAACGCCGCCATTTGCCGGCGAAACGACCGGCGTCGGACTGGCGCCGCCGCCGAAGGGCAGAAAGATTCCGTTGAACTGATACGCGGTCTGCGTAACACCGGACTGCCCGGGCTGGTCGCGGTTCACCGACCAGAACGCCAGCATGCCGAAGTTTTTATTTTCCGCATAGCTGACGAGCTGCGCCGCGGCAGCCTGGTCGAAGATTTCATCCTGCGCATCATTGACCCCCAGCATCGGCGTCACGCCGATCATCTGCCAGAGTTGCGCATCGGTCCTGGGGAGATTGGCCGTCGCATAAACCGACTTAAGCTGGTTGAACAGATTGGTGGCCGCCATGATGGCATAATCGCCCATGTGCCCGCCGGGATTGGGTGCGGCATTATCGCTATAATCCATGGCCATGACATTGACGCAAGCGAGGTTCACGTTGTTGCTGACCGCGGACTGCAAAACATAAAGACCATTATTGTCGAGTCCCGATGGCAACACCGGCAGCGTCAAAGAGATTTGCAACTGACGCCCGGCCGCCGCCGCCTCGGATTGGAGCGCGGCCATCACGGCCGACCGACGTTTTATGGAGGTAACCTCGGCGACCGCCGCGCCTTCAATGTCAAAATCAATCCGCGTGGCGGCATACGTGTTGATGACAAATTGATACGCGGTCTTGAGCCGGTTGCTATCGGTGAGGTAGCCCGACAGCTCTGTGCCGGAGGCACCGCCGAAGGAAATCACCACGTCACCGCCCAACGCTCGAAAATTATTGATGTCGGCGAGGCGGTAACCACCGGCGGCGGAATATTCGGTGTAACCACCCCAGGCAGGAATGTTGGTCGGCGAAGCGTTGGTCGCATTCTGGAGAGGATCCGCGACGATGAAAGCCAGTGTGGCATAACGCAGTCCGCTATTCGTCGCGGCACCAACAATGTCATACGGCGGCCACGCCGTGAAATCCGCATACGGTGTAAAAAGATGCGCCGGCCAGTTGTTCGTTGCCGCCGGCAGCTTGCCGCTTCCAAAAGTCACGAACAAGACCACCACCGCCAGCCACAGCCGATGTAAAATGTTTTTCATCATACTTTCAAAATACGATATCATTCCAACTCACGGATAAACGAGGCGGAAGAAGACGGCGGCGTTGGTCCGGTTGAGAGGTACTGAAACTGCATTCAGGCTGGTTGAGTTTGGCCAGGTGAACCAGTTCGTGCCCAGTCCCCTGCCCGCCGGGTTCGTCTGCACCAGCAAACGCCAGCCGGCATGATCCGCCGGCCACGACAGATTGAGATTCGTTCCACTCAACCCCGCCAGCAGATTCGTCGGCGTCGTGTTGACCGACGTTGCCACGGCCAGACTCCCGTCCACCGACAGCTTGTTCGTCCAGTACAGCGGCGCACCGAGCGGCGGCAGGTTGGTGGTGGAAAAATTCCCCGTCCGCCCGCCGGCGCTGAAGAGTTTGAAGGTGTCGCCCCATTGCAGCGCATTAGTGCCGATGTTCGTCACGACCAGCGCGCCGCCGTAGGTCACGGTGCCATGACAACCGCCTGGTCATTGGTGGCAGCACCGTTGGTCCGGGCGATTTCCATGATGGTCGTACCGGTCAGTATCAGGTTGTTGCTGAACGTCAGCGTGCCCGGCGCGCCCCCCGGCGCCAGGGTGCCGGCCACGGTGACATTGCCGCGCACGAAACCCC
Organism: uncultured Verrucomicrobia subdivision 3 bacterium; assembly: GCA_903917705.1. Lineage (GTDB taxonomy): Bacteria > Verrucomicrobiota > Verrucomicrobiia > Limisphaerales > UBA11358 > UBA11358. Next base: position 8,137 of record CAIXBQ010000046.1, read on the forward strand.
TGCCCTGCAGCGTTTGGGCCGCGCCGATGGTGAACCCGCTGACCGACGCTACATCCAGCAGGGCGCCACTCCCGACGGTGATGAGCGGGCTGGGGCTGATGGAACCCCCGCTGCCCAACGCCAGCGTGCCGGCGTTGACGGTCGTCGTGTTGGTGAATGTGTTCGCCGCCGCCAGCGTGGCGATGCCCGCCCCGGATTTGGTGATCGCGCCGCCGCCGGCGATGATGGCGCTGATGGTGCCAGTGCGGCCGGCGTCAATGCTGAGGTCATGTGTGCCGCCCGCCACCGTCGCCAGCGTCAGCCCGCCGGGCAAGGTGAGGCTCGTCGCCGAGTCATAGTTGCGGATGGTGCCGCTGTTCCAGTTGAACATGCGCACCGAGGTGCCGCTGCCCAGCGAGACCGTCTGCGCGGCCAGAGTCGCCCCACCGTTGAGATTGAACGTGACATTGTTCGTACCGTTCGAGTCGGTGTGGCTGCCAAGCGTGAGCGTGGCCACTTTTACCGTGCCGCCGGTGACAGTGAAGGTGGCATTGAGCGTGCCGTAATTGCCCGCGTTGTTCGCCAGGGAACCGAGGATCAGCGCCGTGGCATCCAACGTGCCGCCGCCCATGAGAAAACTGGCATTCTCCGTATTCCCCGTGTCGATGCGCGTGCAGATACCGACGGTCAGTGTGCCAACCAGGGCGTCCAGCACGGAGCCTGTGGCGTTCCCGGCCAGGTCAAATTTAGCGGTCATCGTCGTCGGACCGCCGACCGTCGTGTGTCCGCCCAGATTAATGGTGGCGCGACCCGTGCCGGCGGCGTTGCGGACGGTCACCAGCGGGTTCGTGACGGCAGTTGAGAACTGGATGTAGCCGTAGTCGCTGCCGGCGGTGTCGAGGTTGAGCGTGTTGACGTTGAACGTGTTGGTCTTGCCGAGGTTCAACGTGCCGGTGTTGGCGGTGCCTTGGGTGTAACTCGTAACGGAGCCGACGGTCTGCACGTTCAGATTGTTCGCGGTGATGGCACTATTGGGTGACAGCGTCAGGGTGCCCAGCGCGGTGGTGCCGCCACTGGCTTGACCGCCGACATTGAGATTTTTGGCCGGGCCGTTGAAGGTAAAGCTGCCCAATCCGGCCAGATCCAGCGTGGTCGTGGAGGATACACTGCTGCCCACTGTCAAATCCTGGCCCGAAACAACCAGTTTCCCGGCGCCGTCCACGTTGGCGGTGACGCCGTTGTTGATGCTCAGCTTCGCAACGGTCTGCGTCGTGGCCCCCACATTCAGGATGGTGTTCGCCGGATATATCACGACGGTGTTGGTCGGCAGGCGGTTGTCGCCGCCACTTAATGCCAGCGTGCCGGCACTGAGCGTCGTCGTGCCGGCGTAGGTGTTAGAGCCGGTCAACGTCACCGTGCCGCTCCCCAGCTGCACTACGGAACCGCTCCCGGTGATCACATTCCCAATCGTAAAACTATTCGTCCGGTGAAATTGCATCATCCCGTTGTTCGTCACCACGCCGCTGCCGAGCGTTCCCGAACCAGCACCATTGCCGACCTGAAGAATACCGGCAGTGACCTGAACAGGTCCTGAAAGCGTATTGCTGCCGTCCAGCGTCAAAGTGCCGCTGCCTAAAAAGTTGAACCCCGCCGGACCGGCCAGCGCGGAATTAATCCGGGCATCCACGCCGGTTTCGAGAATTATGAACGGGTTGCTGCCATTCAGCGTGAGTGAGTTGCTTTGAACCAGATAACCATCAGTGGCGAACACCAGCCCATTGGCAGCCACACCCCCGGCAGCAATGGTGACCTTGCCCACGGTACCGGCAAAGGAAGCGATGTTCGAAACGCCGGTAGAGGGCCAGATATTGGTGCCGTTGTCCCAGGTGGCGGAGATGGTGTTCCAGATATTAGTCCCACCGGTACCTGCCGTCGCACCATTGGCATCCCAATTGTATGGAGGCTGCGAGACGGTCAAAATGGTGACCACCGAGGCGGACGAATCGCCCAGAAAGTTCGTGACTGAATATGCGAATGTGTCATTGCCGATGAAAACACCCGGAGGCGTATAGACCAATTGGTTATTGGTCTTCGCTATGGTGCCGCCCTTGGCGCTGACCGCATCGAACGCCGTGATTGTCAAAGGATTGCAGTCGCTGTTGGCCGCGACATCAATAATCTGCGGGACGCGCGCCGCCATCTGATCGGCGGACAAAGTGGCGGTGAATGGCTGGGCAGATCCCGGACAAAGCGCGATGGCAACGGTCACCGAGTTCGTGTCGTGACTGATTTGTTTTACGGTCAAACCAATCTGGCTGTCGCTAAAAGAACCGCCATCCGCCAGCACGGCAATGGCGGCAGGGTGACCGGTGCCGCCACCCCAGCGGTGGATGCTCAAGCCCGCATTATAAGGGCTGCCTTCGCTGTCAAGCCCGACATTCTGCTTGTAGGAAAAATAATATGGCCAGCCATCAACCGAGGTTCCATAGGCGGAAGCGGACGGCAGTTTCAAGACTTGCGGATACGGCATGGTCGCGGGCACGTCTTCCAACCGACTGACTTGATAAATGCCGGCATTGGTCACCGTCAGCGACTTCACCCAGCCCAACTGAAGCTTGTGCGGCGCATTGTTATGCTGCCACTTGTAATTTGCTCCCATGAAATCCGAACCGTCCCCATACTCCACCCAGGCATTGGTGTTGCCCCATTGGGTGGAAGCGTGATTAAACCCCAGATTGTGCCCCAACTCGTGACAGGCCGTGCCGCCATCGGTATAATAGAGCTGCGCCCAGCCGCCATTGCCGCCGACGGTACCCAACCCAGCCCAACCGCCCGCGCCGGACACATAATATACCCGGTGCAGATAGTTGCCCGGCGTATATCCCTGCGCCGTCGCGGCGGCATCTCCCTGGGTCATCCAAGTGGTCGTGTAAGGTGTGGAGGGACTGGCAATATTGCAAATCACAACGTCGCCCGCAAATCCCACCTCCCCGTAAGTATCCTCCAAGTAGGCTGTATTGACGCTGCTGCCAGTCACCGCAAAGAATTTATTGCTATAGGTGACAATATCGGCAGCCGTGAAATAATTGGTGGCATAGTCTGAATAGATCAAAAGTTCCACCAGCGCCTTGTGGACCACCGTATTCGTTGTGGTTCCACCGCCATATAGCAAATTCGGGTGGACGGAGAGACTCGCGGCTGCCGACGGAGCCGCTGCCAGCACTTCCAAGCCGGTGGCACCCGTGGTCGATTCTGCCGGCACAAATATCTCTTCGCCCCAGGATTGCCCACGCACCCGCACGCGCTCGCCGGTGAGATGTCCTTCCGCCGGCTCCACTGCGAAGGTCAGCTTGTGCACCCTGCCCGTTTTTTCATCGGTGACCTGATGCCATCGCTCCGACCGCTGCAGGGCCGGATAACAGACCTCAATCTCCTCAAGGATACCGGTGACGTCCGCCGACACACCCAATCCGGATGCGACCGGAACAACATTTGCCGCCGGTAAAGACTGCCCAACAACCGCAACTAACAGGCCTAGCAACAGGAGGGCCGGCAGGCTGAAACACCCTGCCGTTCGGACTGGATCAAACACATATTTTTTGGCTTTGTTTATGCGCATCAAGGCTGGATTGTGGGTCAGCATATCAATTCTCATGGCGAAGCAACCCGGTAGAGTTTCTGCCGGTTAGTTGCGGCACTATCAGTGAAAGTCAACACGCCGCCACCGAATGTGCCGTTCGTCAGGACCAGCCAATTGGTCATCGGCAGGGAAAGGTTCGTGCTGGCCAGCACCCGGTAGTCATGGCCATTGATCCCACTAAAACTCAGCGAGAAAGATCCGCGGCTGAATGTGCCATGGCCATTGATTACCGGAGGAATCAGTGGGGTATAAATCACCGACAGCGAATTGCCATTGCTGGTCACGGCAAACGTGCCAACAAACTCATTGCTAAATGTGCTGGTGTCCACAATAAACGCCGCCGGATCAAAATTCAAGATGCCCGCACTAGCGGTGGCAATGGTCCAGGCATAATTGTTGGAACTGGAAAACCCGATCACCGGCCCGGGCGCGTCATTAGTAGTCAACGTAATCAACTTGATCGTAAAAGGACTTCCGGGCGCAGCCTGGAGATTTAAAACGCCATTGATATTCAAAAAATCGCCGCCAGATATGCTGGTTGCATTGCTGACTTTGAAAAAACACACCCCACCCCCGTCCCAGATCTCATCACCGGTGTTCAAGGTTCCCACTCCTCCGCAACCTGGCGACACAGTCCCGGCAATCTCCACCGGGCCGCCAACCGTACCGGTGCCACCCAAAGTTCCACCGCTGGAAACTGTCACCACGCTGCCCGATGCGAGCGAGCCGTTGAACCATGAAGTACCAGCACTGATAACCGTCGCGCCTGTGTGGCTATCCACGCCAGTGAAGGTGATATTGCCAATGTTGGTAATGCCACCGCTCCCGCTGATTGCCCCGGCAAAGGTCAGATTCTGGGCATAACTTTGAAGGGTTACGCTGTTGCTTAAAATCATTGGCCCAGCGAACGTCGTCGAATAGTCGTTGGTGAAACAGTTTCCGACCGTGACAGCCGCCGGAGGGTTGGTCCCCGGGTCGGCCACCAGTATCGCATTGGTAAGCGTGAAGTTGCCGCTCACGAAAAGACTGTGATTGATGCCGTCGCGTCCCAGATAAATCTGGTTGGTGGCGATGGCCGTAGGATCATTCACAAAATACCAGGCGGTGTGGGTTCCGGCGGGAATCAAAGGCGTCGCCGTCGGCAGGCCGGGAAGGGTTGGCAGGCTGACCGCGGCCGCGCTGTTCCCAAGGTTGCTGAACAAAAAGGCAAAGTTTGGCCCGACCTGAAACCCTGACCATTGGACCCCGGAAGCCATGGAGGTCGCCAGGTTTTCTATCTGCGCATCACCGGTGCCATGGAACAGCCAGTCCAAATCCGACCAACCATAGGTTTTAGTCGCCATGCCACTCAAGTCACAAAACCCATCGGCACCGCGCAACCGGACATGCGCCAGCAAAGCCACATTATCCACAAGCAGCGTGGCGACCAAACTACCGCTATTCGTTGTCCGCCCATCCAACCAGGGGAGGAGCCGGTGTCCGGCAGGCAGGTTCAACTTGGCAAAAGAAACCAGTTCCAGATCAGACCAGAACAAACCCGATCGCGAGTTCGGTCCGTTGCCGGTGTAGCTGCTATAGGGATAAGCATTAGGTTGCGCCACGCTCAGACCGCTATTGCGATAAAAAGTGTCGCCGCCCGCGTAGCGGGCTGCCGGGGTCAGCGCCGGATCGGAGACGCCCGGATAACAAGCGTAATTGCCAACAAATGCGTTATTCACATTGGCATTGGTGCTAGCCCGCACCACTTTCACCATGTTCGAGGTTGACCAATCGCAGGCAGCTTGGGAATTGCTAAAATACCCGGACGAAAGCTCATAGTCGGCAATGACATAGTTCAACGGCATGACCGGTGATACGTTCGTGGTAAAATATGCCACAACATTAGTGACCGACGGATTCGGATCGGTCATGGCCTGAAACATATCCGCCGTTGGCAAGCCAAGGGAATACTGATAATTCCAGGCGGCAACGGCTGCCGAAGTCACATCGGAGGACGGAACATTGTCAATCACGCCCGGTGCGGGATTATACGAATCATAGCTTCCCGTGACATAGCGGACATACCAACTGGAAATGAACGATGGCTGCGCCGGATGCCCCGAGTTCCCGCGGCTCACCGTGAGGATGCCGGCGCCGCTGAAGTATACATCGTTTTTATTGGTTGCGCTGCTGGCGGATGAGCCCCAAGTGCCGTCGCTTTCCCATTGGCCGTCCAGACACAAAGCGCCCACCGTTTGATTGACGCCATTGCTCAAGGCAACCACGCCGCCAGCATTGACCACAAGCAGGCAATTGTTCGTCAGTGACCCACTCTGCGCCAATTGCAAGATCGCATTCGTAGCAGCAACGGTGATCACCGGTGAACCGGCAATCATGCCGGGACCCAGCAGGGCGAGCGTGCCATTGCTGATGGTTGTAGTGCCGTTATAGGTATTGATGGCACCAAGGGCCAGTGTTCCAGACCCCAACTTGGTCAGATTACCAGAACCGCCGATGATATTCGTGATGGCGGTCGTAAAGCCTGCTGTGTCGATGGATCCGCCCCCAGCACCCAGGCTGATGTTTGGTATCGAATTGGTGTTCATCCCCGAAGTCAGTTGCGGAATGCTGGCGGACAAACCCAGGCACCCGTTGGCAGTTAAAATAATTTGCGCATGACCGGAACTGCCGGCCGGGCTGATACTATTGGCAAAACCTTGAGAGGTGGTAAACGTCCCCCCCGCCACGGTCAATGTGGAATCGCCGCCGTTGCCCAATGACGGCCTGATGGAAATGGCATTCGTTCCGTTATAAGCAAACGACGCGCCGGAATTGACCGACATGGCGGCCGAATATCCACCCTGAGCGGCGAGAGTCAGATCGGCGTTCTGGGTCCAAGCAGCGCCGGCATTAAGATTGAGCACCGAGGCGCGGCCGACCCAGAGGCTGCCGCTGTTGGTGACACTGCCGGCGATGTTGAAAGTTGAAATCGAGGTCCCCGTCGCCACTGTGTTTCCCAAACGAATCTGGTTGCCGGCAGCGACGGCGAAAGTGGCACCAGCAGCAAGATTTACCGTAGTCACGGCGCTGTTTGACACCCCGACCGAGAAACCGCCATTGGCCGCGCGCTGGTCACCCTGCAAATTCACCGTGCCAGCGCTGGCGGTAAACCCGCCAGTGAATGTATTGGCACCAGAGAGAGTCAGAGTACCCGCACCAGCCTTCAATACGCCCTGAGTGCCACTGATGACACCAGAAATGACCAAAGTAGCCGAAGCGCTATTATTTGATACGCTTAAATCATCACTGAGGATCAAGGAAGTGGCAATAGTATCGGTGGCGGTTGTAGTGGACTGCACCAGGCTTGCGCCGTTACCGTTGTTGTCGAATGTGAAGGTCACGCCACTGTTATTCGTCACCGTGTACGCAAAATAGCCAGAGCCGGTATCACCGATACTCAAAGCGCCGATAGCTAGCGAAACGTCATTGGTGATAATGCGGCCAGCGGTGATGTTTTTGGTCAAATTCGCCACATCCCCCGCCACCACCGGAACACCGCCAGTCCAGTTACCGGAAGCACTCCAAAATCCACCCCGGTTGACACTCCATGTGCCAACGGTGGCCGCATGAATGCCGTCCTCCAAAAAAACAGCCGCTGTCAGCAACACAATTACAGCACGCACTTTCATCCAGATAGAGGTCACGGCGAGGCGAGGCGGTAAAATTGCCTTGAATTCGTCGCCGATCGGTTTGTGAAATTGATCAGGCTGACACCAAAAGTGCCACTGGTGAGCACCGGCCAGTTCGTCACGGGCGATAGTAGGTTTGTACCAAGCACAATGCGGTAGGCATGGCCGAGTGGACCGCTAAAATTCAAAGCGAATGCACCGGCGCCGGATTTCCAGCCAGCATTCAAAACGGGCACCGGAGCGGAGGGGCCTTCGCTGCCGTCAGCCGGCACAGGATCGCCAGCGAGAACGGAGTTGACGACGTTGACAAGCGGAGCGCCGTTGGTAGGCGAGTAAGGAAGTTTGCCGCTGTCGCCACTGGTCGATTTAACCGTACCGGGAATGAGGTCACCAAAGGCGTTCCAGATGATCACCCCGCCAAGATTTTGATTGCGCACATAATTCGCCTTGAGACCGACACTGCGAGAATCGTCAAAACTCAGGAAATACGTTCCAGAGGTAAGGTAAGGCACTTGCGCGTTGGTGTCCCAATGGCGTGTCCAGCCGGTGGTATGGTTGCGCAAATATGAATAATCCGGCACCCCGGCCCAGACGGAAGCCGGCCAGTTCACAAAGTCAGCGCAGGTGGTAATTGGTCCATCTGGCTGGGCAAAGGTTGACGTCGGAACCGTGCCACCATTTAAAGCGGCAGTGTTCGAGCAAATGACGCCACGCCCGTAAAACGGCACGCCCATCGCAATCTTGGCGGGCGGCACTCCGCGCGAAATCAAATCCGCCACGCACAACGAACCAGACTGGGGACCACCTTCCTCATTCGTATAGGAATAGAGCGGCGCATTGTGTCCGGCGGTTGACGACCACCCCCCCTGAAAGTCGTAGGTCATCAGGTTCAACGAATCAACCACGGCCACCATCGCAGACCAGTTGAATTCGTTCAACTTTGCGGGAGTGGCGCTCAAACAGACGCTGATCTGCTTGTTCGTCCCGATGGCCGTTCGCACCTGCTGCAGCAGCGTGACAAAATTGGTGTAGTCCGCGCTTGAACCGGTGAAATTCATCCCCGCGTAGGGACCGGGATATTCCCAGTCAAAATCAATGCCATCAAATCCGATGGTCATCAGCCGCCTGCAATCCGAAGCAAAGCGCGCACGCATAGTCGGGTCCGCGGCAACTGCACTATAATGCTTGCACATGCTCCAGCCACCGATACTCGCCATGACCTTGACGCCCTTGGCATGGGCGAGAGCCAGCACGCCCGGAGCACCGTTGGTGTTTGGCAGGGGCACGGGCATTGGACCGATCAATCCGGTAATGATATTTGACCATCCACCACCCAAAGAGACATACCCGGCAGCGGCAACGGCGGGATTACTGAAATCCCATTGCAGGGCCAGGTCACCATAAATCAGCCAGTAATCCCATGAGGAATAGACATCGCCATCCAACATCGGCGCAGGCGACTGCACCTGACCGGCCTCATAGATGTTCTGGTTGCGGTAGTCGCCGCTGTGCAGGGAACCGTCATCCGCCACACCAAAAAAAGAGAAATTCAAATGCGTGTATTGCGAATAATCAATATTGAGATGGTTCAGATAGCCCTGCACCGGCAAACCGGCCGAGGTGTCCTTCCACGCATCCCATTGCGTAATGTAACCAATGACGCGCCGACCGTGGCTAGCCGTGGTACGGGTGGGATGGGAATCGGCTCCCCACGTCGCGGCCAGGGCGGCGGTTGAAAAAACGGCGCAGGCCAAAGCCAGCCAGTACGAATTACGGATGGAAAAACACTTCATGAAAACCAATAACCTTCTTGCATGATAAGTCAGGGTGAAGCAATGCGATAGAAACGCTGGATGTTCGGGGCCACACTGTCCGTGCAGTTGATCGAACCGGCACCAAAGGTACCATTGGTCAGCACCGGCCAGTTGACTAGCGGCAACTGAAGATTGGTGGTCCACAACACGCGATAACTCTGGCCGTTGGTGCCACTGAAACTGAAATGGAACTTGCCGGCGGCAAATATCGCGAAGCCGGCGAAGACGGGCGTCACCAGCGGTGTAGTCACGAGCTGGACCGACAAGCCGTTGGTCTGCAACCGCGCGGTGACATTCGACGGCACTGTTCCAAGCTTAAATGCACCGCCACCGCCGATGGTGCCGGAAAAAGTGAACAGCGTGTTCGTTCCCGCCGCGAGCGTGGCGTCGAGGAGGTTCACGATATTTGTGCCACTGACATTGAGGTTCGTGACGGATATTTTCCCGCCCGCTGCAAGGGTGAACTGGCTGTAAGACGTCGCTGATCCGCTGCTGCCCAGATTCAGGGTGGCCAAGGATAAGTTGCCCGTGCCGTTTTGGATGCTGCCGCCGGACTGGAGGGTCGCCGCGCCGTTGACGGCACCGGAGCCGCCGAGCGCGGCGCCGGACGCAACAGTCACGCTGTTCGTGCCGGTCGCGCCGTTGACGAGCAGCGTGCCGGTGCTGACGGTCGTGGTACCGGTGTAAGTATTCGTCGCCGCGAGAATGAGCAAGCCGGAGCCGCCGTTTTTCACGAGCGAGCCGCCGCCGCTGAGGACGGAATTCACCGTGCCGGTGCGGCCATTGCCGAGGGCGAAGGTCTCCGTGCCGGACATAATCACATTCAGCCCGGAGGCGATGGTCAGGTCGGTGGCCGCGTCGTAGTTGCTGATGACGCCGCCGTTCCAGTTGAGATTGCGCGTCGCCGAACTGGCGCCGGGCCCGACGGACTGCGCGGCGAGGGTGCCACCACCCAAATTGTAATTCGCGTTCAGCGTGCCGGTGTTGCCGGCGACCTTGTCGCCGAGGGTCAGCGTGGCGACCTTCACCACGCCATTACTTTGCGCGAAGGTGCCGTTGACCACGCCGGTGCTCTGGCTGGCGACGCTGCTCTTGGACCCGACCGAGATGGCAGTCGCATCCAACATGCCGCCGCCCATGACAAACGTGCCGTTCAAAATGTCCGACGTGGTGAGACAGTAGCCTTCATTGGCGATGGACAGCGTGCCAACCAGCGCATCGAGGGCGCTGGTGCCGGTGACGTTCGTCGTCAAATCGATCAGCCCGGTCGCGGTGCTGGAGTAGCTGCTACCGCGGGAGCCGACGGTGACATTCGCGCGGCCGGCACCGTCACTCGCACGCAGGACAAGCACCGGATTCGTCAGGCCGGAATTGAAACGGATGAAGCCATTGTCGCGCACCAACCCGATCACAAGGTTATCTGCGTTGATGGTCGTGCTCCGGCCGAGATACAAATTGCCGGAACTTTGCGCGCTGGTGGAACCGGTCACGTTTTGCACGCCGAAAGTCGCGGCGGTGATGGTGTTCGTCGCTGCGAGATAAACCGTGCCGCTGGCGGCCACAGTGCTGGCCTGACCGCCGACGGAAAAGTCGGTGACCGCAGAGCCGCAGACAAATTTATTCAGGCCGGACAAATCCAGTATCTGCGCCGCGCCGGTGGTAGCTCCGCCAACCGCTAAATCATTCGCCCCGCTGACCTGCAACGTACCGGCGCCCGAAACCGCCGCCGTCACACCGTCGTTCAAGTCCAGCGCGGCAACGGACTGCAGATTCGAGGTGATGCCCAGCGTGGTCCGGTTCAGCGTATCCGCAAAGCTGATGAAGGTGATGTTGGTGGAAATCTGGTTGCTGCCGCCAAGGTTCACCGTGCCCGGCCCGGCGAGCGTCAGCACCACGGGAGACGGCGCGGAAAGCGCTCCATTCACGGTAAAAATCTGGTTGGTCGCAACCGTCCACGTCTGGCTGGACGGCAGATTCAGCGGCGCGTTGATCGTGGCCGTTGCGCTGGCAGTGATGCCGTTACTAATCGTCAGTGTGCCGGGACCGGCGACCGTGTAAGCGCCGCTGTCCACGGGTTTGAAGACGAGGGAAAAGGCGTTATGCGGATTAGTCAGGGTCACAGTTCCCGCCGCGCCGCCGGCGCCGAGGACGGCAACGGAGGGCACGGCATCATTCCAAGCGAGATCACCGGTACCATCCCACCAGTTGGTGGCGCTGCTATTCCATGTCCCGCTGCCGTCTTGCGCACTTGCCGAGCCGGGGCTCGCATCCCAAGTCAGGCCGGTGGTGATAAACGACACCTGATACGTCTTGCCCAAGGAACCGCTCACGTTCACCGAGAGGATGATCTGCGGCGAAAGCTGGACGACCGTCACGCCGGGGTCGGCGAAAACGGTGGCGGCGGCCGCACGGTTAAACGTCACGGTGATGGAGCCGGTGTTGGTCTGCGTGGGATCGGCGACGCCGACAGAGAGCCTGTTGGATTTTTCCAGCGTGATGACGGAGGACTTGTTATTGGCGGTGATCAGGCCGACTGAGTTGGTTCCCGTCGTCCAGAAATTCGCCGCGACGACGCCGAGCGCGGGCTTGCTGACAGCCTGAACCGTCGTGGAGTTGGTGAGGACGACGATGTCCGGGGTGGCGGCGTAATTGCTCACGCCCGCCGCGGTGAAGTTGGGCAGGATGACGTAGGCGTAGGCTGAATTGGTCGGCTTGAGGCCGTGGTTGAACCAGAGCTTGAGATAGGAATTGGTGTAGAGATTGGTGGTCGAGGCGACAAATGTGCCGTTATTGATTTCAATCCAGGCATGAGTGCGGGATTCAATGACGGCTTGCAAATTCGTCGCCCCGCCGGGGAAATAATAGCCGCCCACGCCAGCCAGCGAAAACCACGCAGCGCTGGTCAGGTTGGAACTCCAGCCGATGACCGGCGGCAGGTCTGCTCCATTGATGGCGAAATGGTTGGTCGGGGAAAGGCCCAAACGCCGGTCTTCCACGGTGGTGTGGACTTCATTGGTGCCGCCGGAGGTGACACCAGCGCCGAGGCAAACCACTTCGTTGTCAAACATGAACCATGATTTTTTGGCAGTCAGGGTGGTGGCCACAGCATCCAGCGACATTCCCGCCGTGCCATAGCTGCCCGAAACCTGCGCGCCGCCCACCCAGTTCTGTCCGGTGGTGGAGTCATGATTGGCGGAATCCGCGAGCGGCTTCAGCTCCACGGTGGTGCCGGGCAGATGATACGGATCCACCGTCGGCCAGAAGTCGCCGGCGAACTGCGACTCGGGGTTGCCGAGGTAAAGGTAAGTCATGCCGTCGCCGGTGAACCAGCCGTGCAGGTTTTCGCCGTTGATGGATTCGTAGTTGGCAATGCGGCTGGACGACAGGCTCAAGCCAAAGCAAAAGTTGGAACGCCAGGCCACCACGCGGTCCATGGCGGCAAACTGAAATTGTCCCGGCGGCAACGCGGCGGTGGCAGCCCAGTTGGTGATGGCCAAACCGGTCGCCGCCGGGGCGAATTGGGCGAGCTGCCGGGCGTTGGCAATGGCGCCGCTGGCATTGCTGGCCTGCGATGAACTGTAACGAGAAATCGCGCGCCCGCGCACCATGTCCATCATCTCGCCGTTGTAAATCAGCGGCTCGTAGGAATTGACCACCCAATTGAAGACATTGGTGAAGTTCGGGTCGGTGATCTGCCACGTCGAGCCATACAGCAAGCCGGCCAGCTGGGCGACATCATTCAACAACACCGTGCCGTAACTTCCCGTGTAGGCTTTGTTCCCGTGCTGGATGAACGAGCCGTCGCGATAGAAACCATCGCTGCTGGTCACATAAGGAAACACCGGACTCAGGCTCGTCTGTCCGTAAGTCATCTTGGCGCTGTTCCTGCCGTAAATTCCCCGGATAAGAACCACCTTGCACTGGTCGGTAAGATTCGCGCCGGTCATCAAGCCCTTGGTCGGCGGACTATAATGGTCTATCGAGTTGCAGTAGTTGGTGATCTCCGCGCCCGTCAGGCCGTAATACATGAGCACCACCGTGTCATTGAACGCCTGCGGGCTACCGATCTGCCAGTCCCACCAGTTGTCATACTGCGATCCGGTCGCGAGGGTCGGGGTGTAGATATTGGTCGCCATCCAGTCCAGCCCGCCGGTGATGGCAGCGGCAAGATTGGTGTTGCCTTCCAGCGAGCAGCCCGGCGAAGTCCAGGCCAAGGCCATCGTCTTGAGCCGGTTGAACGTGCTGGAAAGATTGGCCGATTTGCTGCCCAGCGGCAGGTCGCTCCACAGGCAGGGACGCCCATTGGTCGTGATCAGGCTGGTCCAATAGGTATTGGCGCTGTTGGCCCGGCTAGTGAGCGTGGAGGCACTGCTATTAGAACCGCCGGTCATGGTATTCCACCAATACAACCGCAAATCGTCGAACTGGTCAGCGCGCGCCTTGACTGCGAACGCCAGCAAAAACAAAAGCATTGCCGAGCGCACCGCCGGAAATATCCGGCGGCGAAACGGCGGGCTGCCAGGCCGGATTTCGCATAAGGTCATCTGGATAATTTAGCGCACACAGGCAGTATCGCCAGTGGAGAACATGGCCGGACGCCTGCCAAAGCCACAAGGCCAACGCAAGGCGTCCAGTTGAACAATCACGGGTAAACCATGCGGAAGAACTCCGTCGGCCTGGTCACATCAATGGTCATGTTAGTTTGATTGACCCCCGCGGAACCGGGCACTGTCATCCAATCGTTCGTGTTCGAGCTGATACCCGCCGCCAGATTATTCGTCTGCATCAGCAGCCGCCAGCCGGTGTGATCCGGCGGCCAGGACAGCGTCAGCACCGTGCCCGAAACAGTGGCCGTGAGGTTCGTCGGGTTCGAGTTGACCGACGACGGAATGGATGTCACCGCCAGTTGCACGGCGGCATTGCCGGTGTTCAGCAACTGCGCCGTCACGCCGGCCGGCAGCGTGCCCAACTGGAAGCCACCAAATCCGCCGCCGCCAATCGTGCCGCCGCCGTAGGTGATCAGCGTGTTCGTGCCGACCGCCAGGCTGGCGTCGAGGATGTTGACGATGTTGGTGCCAGAGACGGACAGCGTCGCGGCGGAGATTTGTCCACCGGTCGCAATCTTGAAGCTGCTGGTGGTCAGCGCGGCGGAACCGTTGCCCAAAGCCAAGCTGGTCACCGACAGGGTGTTCGTGTAATTCGCGTCGCCGCCCTGGACTCCGCCGCCGTTCTGCACGGTGGTCGGGCCATTGACGATGCCGGAGCCGCCGAGCACTGAGTTGGTTTGAACCGTCACCGTGTTGGTGCCAATCGCGCCGTTGACCAACAAGGTGGCGTTGCTCACCGTCGTCGTGCCGCTGTAGGTGTTCGTGCCGGAAAGGGTGAGCGTGCCGCTGCCGCTTTGGGTCAGCTTGCCGCTGCCGGAAATGATGCCTGACAGAGTCTGCGCCGCCGTGCTGTTGTAGTGGAAGGCGGCATTGTTCGTGATGTTGGCCGCATACGTCCCGCCACCCAAAAAGCCGGCCCCGCCGATGGTAAGCGTGCCGCCACCGGAACTGATGGTCGTTGCGCCGGTGTAACTGTTCGTGCCGGTCAGAGTCCAGATGCCGCCGCCGGTCTTGTTGAGCGCGATGGGGCCGTTGGTGTTATTCAAGATGGCCTCCGCGAGCGTGCCGCCACCACTGCCGCTAGGACTGTTAAGACTGAGCGTGTTGGTGCCGCCGTGGGTGGCATTCAAGCTGCCGGTGTTCAAATAGGAGATGCTGCCGGTGTTCGTCACGTCCAAGGTTACATTTTGGGTGATTGCTCCCGGACCCGTCCAAACCAGCGGGCGAGTGGTGGAACTGTTGTTCGTGCCGACATAACGGAAAGTGCCGGTGGAGGTGACGAACGCAAGCGTGATCTGCCCGCCGGTGCCCGCCGCGCCCTTGCCCAGCGAACTGGCCGTGCCCTGGCTGGCCACCGATGTAAATTCCGTGTTGCCGTTAGCTACGGTGAAATCGCCCGTGTAATCATTCAAGTCGTTAATGAAACGAATCGTGCCCAGCGAAAAACTGGATCCCTTCTTGGTCACGCCGCCGGCGCCGGTGATGTAGGAGGCCACCGTCAGGCTGTTCGTGTCCGGGGTATAGAATTGAGCCGCCACGCCGCTGTTCACGGTAATGGTGCGGGACGCGCCGAGGGTCACCGGATTGTTGACCGCCGCGCCGTTGTTCGTGGCCGCCAAGGTGCCGCTCGCGGTGAACACCACGCCATTGGTGGACGCGCCCAGTGCCACGTCATTCGTGATGAACAAGGTGCCGGTGCCACCGAGAATGGTGCTGCCGGAGAAAGTGTTCACCCCCAGAAGCGTCAGCGAGCCCGTGCCGTTCTTCGTCAAAGTCATCGAGCCGCCCAACTGGCCGCTGCCGCTGAAGGTGTAGTTCTGCGCGTTGTTGGTCACCAACACGCTGGCCGGAGCCAGCACCGTCGTCAGATTGATGGCCGGCAAGTTGGAGCCGGCATCGTTGAAGATCACGTTGTCAGCCTGATAGAACACATCCGGGCCGCCGCCGTTCAACCAGTTGGTGCTGCTTTGCACATCCCATTTGTTGACCGTGCCGTCGCCCTTCCAAGTCAGATTGGCAATGGCACCGCTGACCACCACCAACTGCAGGGTAGTCGCGCCGACATTCAACGTCGTGCCGCGCGGAGCACCGCCACCGAGGACGAAGCTGCCGATTCCATTCGTCGAGGCGTAGTTCATCAGCGTGTAGGTTCCGGTCCCCAGGCTCAACGCGAGCGGATTGATCGCAATCGTCGTGACCGCGTTGTTCGTAAGCGGGCCGAGGACATTAATCAGATCGCCGGGGCTGCCTGGAGTTGCGCCCAGGTCGAAGGTGATGGTCTGGGTGTTGAACGTGACGTCATTGCTGAACGTCAGCGTGTCGGCCACGCCCGCCGCGCCCGGAACAATCTGCGCGCCGCTGGCGGCCCTGAAACTGCCCTTGACACTGCCGTTGCCGGTCAGGGTCTGGCTGGCACCCAGCGCATATCCACTAACCAATGAAACATCGAAGACCGCATTGGACGCGACGTTGATCGTGGGAGAAACGATGTTGGCACCCACGTCAAGAGCCAGTGTGCCGGCGCTGATGAGGGTGCTGCCGGTGTAGGCATTGGTGCTGCCCAGTGTCAGCGTGCCCGCGCCCAGCTTGGTGAGGCTGCCGGCCCCGCCGATGATGTTCGTGGTTTCCGTGGCGAAGCCCGCCGTATTGATGCTGCCGCCACTCGCGCCGAGGCTTATGGTCGGAATTGAATTGGTGTTCACGCCGGTGGTCAGTTCCGGAATGTTGGCCGACAGAACCAGACTGCCGGAGTTGGTCAGGATGAGCTGCCCGTAACCGGTGCTGCCGCCAAGGGGAATGCTGTTCGAGAAACCCTGACCGGTGGTGAACGTCCCGCCGCCAACGGTCAAAAGACCTTGGCCGGCGTTGCCAGCAGACGAGGCGAGGACGATGTAGTTTGACCCAGTATAAGCGAACGCACCGTTGCTGATCGTCATCGTGGCACTGTAACCGGAATTGATTGGCGGGGCGATGGCCATGCTGCCGTTCTGGAGCCAGACCCCGCCGCTGTTGACGTTCAAGACGCCGCCGCGCGCCACCAGCAGCGAGCCATAGTTGGTCACGATGCCGGCCGCGTTCAGCGTCTGGACATTGGGCGTGCCAGCAGCGGGTGAACTGCCGATTTGAATCATGTTGGTGTCGGCCACCACCACCGTGGAACCCGACTGGAAGTTGACCGTGGCGGTGGCGTAATTGTAAGGCATCAACCAGCCGCCGGTCGCGGCGCTCTCATTGCCGGTCACGTTCACCGTGCCGTTGGTGACCGTGGTCGGCCCGGTGTAAGTGTTCATTCCCGCCAGCGTGAGCGTGCTCGCGCCGTTGCCGACTTTAGCGAGGGCGTAGCTGTTGCCGCCGTCGCTGATGGGGCCGCTGATGGTGCCGCTGCCGGTGCTGTTTTCTCCGATGCTGGTGTTGCCTTGCAGGACGACCGGTCCTGAAATTATGGAACCGCCGTCCACGCGGAGTGCGCCAAGGTTCTCGCTATTGCCGAAACCGGAAACATTGTTGGTGGCCGCATCCGTCACTCCGCTCAAATAAAGGGTGCCGCCGGTGGCAATGTTGATGGTGGCGTTGCTGCTGAGGTTGACGGCAGCACTGGTAATTTGCCCTTTCGCTGTTCCGCCCGGACTCGTGGGCAGATTGATGACGCCGGTGAAATTCGACAGCGAGCCGCCGAAAGTGGTGTTGGCACTAGCCGTCTCGGTGACATTGATGGTGCCCGCGCCGCTGACGGCATTGGCCAGCGTGTTGCCGGCGATGATCACGTTCAGGATGTTTGTGCCGAGACTGATCGGTCCCGTGCCGGCCGCGTTGACGACGTCCAGTTCCAACGTCCCGTTGGTGACGATCGTGCCGCCGGTGTAAGAATTGGTGGTCTGGAGGAACAGCGTGCCGGTGCCGTTCTTGGTCAGGGTCATCGAACCGGTCAACCCGCCGCCACTGGTGCTGCTGAAGGTGTAATTTTGCGCGGAGTTGGTGACCAGCACGCTGGCCGGCGACAGCATGGTCGTCAGATTGATGTTCGGCACACTAGAACCGGTGTCGTCAAAAGTGACGCTGTCGCTTGGATAGAAGAAATCCAAGTTTCCGGCGTTCAACCAGTTCGTGGTGGTTTGGATGTCCCAATTATTCTGCGATCCATCGCCCGCCCAGATCAGATTCGCACTGCTGCCGCCGCTCACCACCAGGGAGAGATTGGTCGTTCCAACATTCAACGACATGAAGCGCGGGGCGATCAGGAAAAAGCCGAAGGAGTTGGTGTTGATCGAAGCGTAGTTCATCAAGGTGTAGGTTCCCGGAGCCGGCGTGCCGGCCAGCGGATTGATAATAATCGTCGGGGTTCCGTTGAGCGTCACCGTATTGGTGATGTTCAACAAATCGCCGGCGCTGCCCGGCGTGGCACCCACGTCAAAAGTCAGCGACCCGCCGGCATCCAGCGTCAGATTGTTGGTGATGGTCAACGTGCCGGCCACGCCGGCTCCGCCGGGAAGAATCTTCGACCCGCTGGCGGCTTCGACGTTGCCATTGACCACGCCGCTGCCGACCAGACTCTGGCCGGAAACCATTGTGAAAACTCCCGACGACAAAGTTGAAACGTCGAAGACGGCATTGGAAGCGATGTTGATCGTGGGCGATGTGATTGAACCTGAACCGGTCAGCACGACCGTGCCATTGCTGATGATGGTGCTGCCGGTGTAAGTGTTCACGTTGTTCATGGTCAGCGTGTTGGTGCTGGCCATGATGAGCGAGCCGGTAAAGGAGTTCTGCCCATTGAGGTTCAACGCACCCGCGCCGATATCCGTAATCGTGCCGGTGCCGCTGATCCACGCATTGATGTTGGCGCTCTGGCCGGAGGAAATGTTGAACTTGTGATTGTTGCCCGAACCGGACAGCACGAAGTTCACGGTGTTGATGGTCAAATTGCCGCCGGGAATGTTGCCGATGGTGCCGTCGCCCCAGACGAGCTGCGAAATGACAGTAAGCGCTCCGATGTTCGGCGTGACGATGGTGCCCTTTTGGATGGTGGTGGCATTCAGCGTCGAGCCGTTATCGAGCCTGGCGGTGGCGGAAAGCAGGGAAGCGCTGCTGAAGTTGGTGAAGTTGTTGTTCGCCAGCGTCAGGTTGGTGATGTTGGCCGTGCCGCCGTTGGTGATGCTGAACAAGCCCGTGTTGGTGGCATTGTAAACAAAGGTGCCGGCTCCGGAAGAAGAGTTATTGATAACGCAGATGGTCATGCTGGAGGCGGTCAAGGTTCCCGCTCCCATTTTCAAGCTGGAGGTCATCGTCACGCCACGGTTGGCGGCCAAGGTGGAGGGCGTGGCCAGCTTGGCGATGGTCACGCTACCCAACTGCGCGTTCAGCGTTCCGGGCGTGGTGTCAATCACGTCCACCGGCTTGTCGCTGGCCGAGGTCGAATCATGGCTGCCCAAGTTGAGCGTGGCCGTGCTGCTCCCGCCGGTGGCCCCGGCAATCCTCAGCGTCCCGTTCGTGATGCCGCTGGCGAACTGAACCGTGCCGCCACCACGCCCGTTGCCCAAAGTGATCGTGCCCACGTCCAACGTATTGTTCGTGCCCAGATTCACCGTGGAGGTGTCAATGCCGCTGGCCGGGCTGCAAGTTCCCACACTAACGGTTCCGGCTGTAATGAAGTTGGTGGTTGAGGCCAAAGTGACGGTCTCCGAACCGCTCGCGGGGATACCGACCGGACCATTCCCACCAGTCCCGAGACTCGCCGTAACGGTCCCGCTGCCGTTGTTGTAGATAAATGAACTCAACCCCGACATGTTGAGCGTGAGACTGTTCGTGACGGAAAACGGGCAGAGCACCAAGGCCGCAGGCGAAGTGGTCAGCGCCGAGCCGGCCGTGCCGGTGATGGTGATGGTGGAGCTGCCAATGTTGGTAAACACCAGATTCGTCACTGTCTGCGCCGTCCCCTGAATGTCCAGCGTGGCCGTCGCCGCGCCGGTGAAGACGATGGGGTTGGTGGTCTCCAACGCGCCGACTGCCGTGGCTTTCACGGTGCCGGCGTTGATGAACAGGGAGCCGGCGTAACTGTTCGCGCCCGACAGCGTCAGCGTGCTGGTGCCCAGCTTCGTCAGATTGCCCGCGCCGCTGATGGGACCGCCGAGCGTGACCGGGCCGGCGGCATTGACCGTTCCATTGGCTGATAACGCGATCGCGTTGCTGATGACCTGGGCGCCGGCACCGCTGTTGGTGATACCGCCGTTCAGCCCGATCGAATTGCCACTGAAAGTAAAGGCGCTGCCGCCACTCTGAAAAGTGAGGCCGTTAAAAACAGTCCCCGCCGCAAGGTCATTGGTTAAGGTGGTTCCGGCCGTACCGGCTGAAATAAAGGAAAGCTGATCGCTGGCCACGGGAACACTGGTGGGCGACCAGTTGGCAGCGGTATTCCAATTCGGGCTGGTGTTGCCAACCCAGGTATCAGCCGCGCGGACATTCACGGCGGCGAGCACGGACACGACAAGCAGGCAGACCAGCAGATGGAAACTTTCGATGGATTTAGCGAGGTTTATTTTCATTTTTGCCAGACGGGGTTTGTTGATTTGGATTTAACTGGAAATATGGATTTCAAGTTGGCTTGTCATAATCTACCTCAGGACCCGACAAAGCACTAGGGCATAAATATGCCCCAGCACTCCACCCTGCATTTCTGGACATTAACCCCCGACACATCAGGCGGTTCCTTTACGCGCCAAGAAGCTTGCCTGACGGGCCCATCGCTTTGTAAGGTTGCGCGACAATGAACTGGCTCGACCACATTGCCCGCTTCTGGCCGCATCTGGCCGCGGGCTTCGATCTCCTGGCCGCGCTGCTCGCCTCCGCCCACGCCCTGCTCCACAAACGGGATTCCCGCGCCGCCACCCTCTGGCTCGGCTGCATCTGGCTGTTACCGGCGCTCGGCCCGATCTTCTACCTTGCCTTCGGCGTCAACCGCATCCGCCGCCGAGCCGTCGCACTGGGCGTCCACGGCACGTTCATCCGCGCCGTACCCGATGATCTGGGCGAACCGCAACATGAGGGGGCCGAGCATCTGAAGATGCTCGCCCGGGTCGTAAACAGCGTGGCCGCACACCCGCTCACCGCCGGCAACCAGATTGAACCGCTGGTCAACGGTGATGAAGCCTTCCCTACCATGCTGGCCGCGATTGACGCGGCGAAGAAATCCATTTCCCTCTGCACCTACATTTTTGACAACGACGCGAGCGGGAAAGCGTTCGCCGCCGCGCTCGCCCGCGCCGTCCAGCGCGGCGTGGCCGTGCGCGTGCTGGTGGACTCCGCCGGCGCGCGCTATTCCTGGCCGCCCATCACACGGACGCTACACCGGGCGAAAGTCCCCTGCGCGCGGTTCCTGCCGTCGCTTGCGCCGTGGCGCGTGGCCACCATCAATCTACGCAACCACCGTAAATCGCTCGTGGCGGACGGCGAACTCGCCTTCACCGGCGGGATGAACATCCGGCACGGCAACCTGCTCGCGGCCAAACCGGCCAGCCCGGTGCAGGATCTCCATTTCCGGCTCACCGGTCCGCTGGTCGCGCAGTTGCAGGAAGCCTTCGCCAACGACTGGGCATTCACCACCGGCGAAACGCTGGACGGCGAGATCTGGTTTCCCAGCGATGAACCCCGCCGGACGGACGCACCGGATCCGAAATCGCCCAAACCGAAGCTCCCGGCCACCGGCGAGGTCATCGCCCGGGTCATCACCGACGGGCCGGACGCCGATTTTGAGAAGGCGCGGCTGACACTGCTCGCCGCGCTGGCCGAGGCGCAAACGTCGGTGAAGATTCTCACACCGTATTTCCTGCCCGACAACGCACTGATCACCGCCCTCAACCTCGCCGCGCTGCGCGGCGTGCGCGTGGATATCGTTTTGCCGGCGCATAACAATCTTCCGTTTGTCCACTGGGCATCGCGGGCCATGTGGTGGCAGGTGCTGGAGCGCGGGTGCCGGGTCTGGCTCACGCCGCCGCCGTTCGACCATTCCAAGCTGATGATCGTGGACGGCCACTGGGTGCTGCTGGGGTCGGCCAACTGGGATGCGCGCAGCCTGCGCCTGAATTTCGAATTGAACGTGGAATGCTACGGCCGCGCGTTCGCCCAGGAGATGGAAAAAGTAATGGCGAAAAAACTTTCCGCCGCGCGCGAGGTGACGCTGGCCGAAGCGGACGGCCGGCCGCTGGCGGTAAAATTGCGCGATGCCGCCGCGCGGCTGTTCTCGCCTTATTTGTGACCGGCAATCACGCCGCCAGCAAGGCGCGGCACGCGGTCTGCAGTTTTTTCAATCCGGCCGGCGACTTGGCTTCGATATAACAGCGGATGAGCGGCTCGGTGCCGCTGGCGCGGAAGGCCACCCATTCGCGGTCAGGCAGGAGGAACTTGTAGCCGTCAGTGGTGATGAACTTCTCCACCTTGAACGAACCGATGCGAGTCAGACCACTACCCAGCCGGGCGAGCAGCGCGTCCTTTTTCTCCGGCGCGAAAGAAATGTTGATGCGGTCGCTGTGGAACTCGCCGATCTGCCGCTCCAGTTTTTTCAGGATCTGCCCGAGCGAGCGCTTTTCCGTCGCGACCAGCTCCGCCATCAAGAGGCAAGCAAGGATGCCGTCCTTCTCCGGAACATGGCCCTTGATGCTCAAGCCGCCGGACTCCTCGCCGCCGACGATGACCGGCTCGCTCTCCATCAGCGCGCCGATGTATTTGAAGCCGACCGGCGTCTCATAAACCTTCACGCCCAGCAATTCCGCAACCGCATCCACCTGGTGGCTGGTCGGCACGGTGCGCACGACCGCGCCGGTCCAGCCGCGGTTCTTTTTCAAATGATACAGGGCGAGCGTCAATACCTGGTTCGGCGTCAGCCAGGTTCCGTCCTGGTCCACAATGCCGAAACGGTCGGCGTCGCCGTCGAGACCCAAGCCCAGCTGCGCCCGGCCGCTCCGGACAAATTTGCTCACCCCTTCCATGCCATGGGCATTCGGCTCAGGATGATGACCGCCGAAGAGCGGATTATTCTCGTCATGAAAGCGGGTCACTTTCACACCGCAGTCTTCCAGCAGGGTATCGAGATAGCCGCGGCCCGTGCCATACATCAACTCCACGGCGATCTTCAGCTTCGCCCTTTTGATGACGTCAAACCGGATGAATTTCTTCAGCGCCTTGAAATATTCCGGCTGCGGATTGATGCCCCGGCAGGTGAAGGTGCCAAAAGGCACAGCCTTGAACGTCCAATTCGCCGCCTGCAGCCTCGCGATGTTCGCCTCAATCTGCCTGGTCACTTCCGGGCCGGCCCCAGCGCCGTTGGCCATTGAAAATTTCAGGCCCTGATATTCCGCCGGGTTGTGGCTGGCGGTCATATTGATGCCACCAAGAGCTTTTTTATGACGAATCGTGTGCGCGATGACCGGCGTGGGCGTGGGGCGATCGCAAAGCAAAGGCTCAATACCGTTCGCCGCGAGCACCTCGGCGGCGGCGAGGGAGAATTCGCGCCCAAGAAAGCGCGCGTCATGGCCGAGAATCAAAACCGGCTTGCGGCCGGCGAGCGCGGAGCCCGGAGCGCGGAGTTCGGAGTTCAGATAATCCGCGATGCCCTGAGTGGCCAGGCGGACATTATCAAACGTAAAGTCGCGCGCGATGATCTCGCGCCAGCCCGAGGTGCCGAATTTAATGGAAGCCGCCATAAAGATATTTTAGACAGAATTTGCCGAACCAAGATTATCGGGATTCAGAAAGAGACGGAATTCAATCCAATCATCCGGTCCAAACCCGGGCCTTCAACTTTTCCAGTCGAACGCCTTTTTCTTCACCGCGTACAGATAGCCGACGAACAAAATAAACATGAACGAAAGCATCGAACCGAAAATAAGATTACGCGTGGCGTGCTCGGCCAGCAGGTCGCGATAGACCACGGCCCACGGATACATGAACACCACTTCGATGTCGAAGAGGATGAACAGCATCGCGACCAGGTAAAACTTCACGGAGAACCGCGCAGAGCCGGTGCCGATGGGATCCTTGCCGCACTCATAGGCGGTGTCCTTGGCCCGGGAGGTTTTGGCATACTTGCCGAGCAGCAGCGACACCAGCAGCGTGCCGCCCGCGAAACCGACGGCGGCGGCCAGCAGAAACAAGACCGGGATGTATTGCGCCAACTGCGATTTTTCCATGGCGCAAAGTCTAGGAACAGCCGCGGCTGATTTCAACAAGGAAAGCGGGCCGGCGGGGGTTAAAATCATTCGCCCCGATAAACCGCCCGGGCCGTACACGTTTCCGCCACGACAATCTCCGTCAGCAGCGGCAGCTTCGGCTTCAGCTTTTTCCAAATCCACGCGGCCACGACTTCGCTGGTGGGATTTTTCAGGCCGGGGATCGCGTTCAGGTAATAATGATCGAGCCGGGCCCAGACGGGCTTGAACGCCGCCGTGATGTCCGCGTAATCCATCAGCCAGCCCAGCTTAGGATCGCACTCCCCCGCCACCACGACCTCCACGCTGAAGCTGTGGCCGTGCAGCCGCCGGCATTTGTGCGCCTTGGGCAACAACGGCAGCAGATGCGCCGCCTCGAACTGAAACGTTTTTCGTAATTCCATTTTCATAAATCCAATTCAGGCCTCGCAACCGGTCCAGGTCACCAGGTCGCCGAGCGCGGGGCGGCCATCGTGCCGCCAGGTCAGCGGCGGATTTTGCATCCGGCCAAGCGGGCAGATCCGCGTCGCGCCCCAGTGCGCGAATTGCCGGGCCAACTCCTGCATCCGCTCCGGCGGCGCGGCGATGCCCACCGTAGACACTTTCCCGCACACCCCGTCCACGCCGCGCAGCACCGCCGCCAAGTCCGGCACCGGCTTCACATAAATGAAACGGTTCAGGCAGGAAAATTGAAACCGCACCTCGTGCTCAAACACCACGGTCCAAGCGGTCGAATCCGGGCTGGCCCATAGCTTCACGTCGCCGCGATGCGGCGCGAGCGTCTCATACAGGGCGCGCCGCGAGGCGATGTCCGCCGCGGCCGAGAGCAGGATATCCCCGCGCGGGGCGGTGCGCTCGCGCTGCATCAACTCGGCGGCCAGCCGCGCCGCGAACTGGTCCGATTCCACCGCGCCGCGCTCCTCGACGTAAAAGACGTGCGGCGAAAGACAGCCATTCTGGTCCCACGCAACCACGTCGTCGGCCGCGCGCGAAACCACTTCCGCGACCGATTCCTCGCGGAGCGCCTCGCGCGTCACCAGACCGAAGCTTACGCGCTGGCCGTAGCCAAGAAAGCGCACCCTGGCCGGCAACCGCGATTGCACGGCGGCCAGAGTCTTATCCGCACCGGTCACGGTCACGCAATCCGCCGCGGCAAACAGAGCGGTTTCCAGGTCCGCGTTGCCACCGCCCCACACGGCGAGTTCCAGGCAGGTGCCGAGCTTGGGGTCGGCCGCGTAAAGCGAGTGCGCAAACAGCCGCGGCAACAGCGCGGCACCGCTGGCGCATTTCATGAACTGCGCCGACCGCGTGAGCAAACCAAGCGTCAGACTCATCAACGCCGGATCGGGCAGATTGCCCGCCGCGACATGGACCAGAAAAGCCGGTCCGCGCGCCACCGTACCATCCACAAACCGGTCCAACCGCTCCGGGTGGCCGAGTTCCGCCTGCAACAATGCGTGGAATTGTTCCGGCGTGAACCGGCGAAAAAAATCGTCCAGCCCGCGCTCCAAAACCGGCCGGGAAAACTTCGTCTCCGCCGGGCCGAGCTCCAGCGCGAGCCGGCGGAATTGATTTTCCGGCCGCAGCCAGTCCGCAGCGACCGCGCACAAAATATTCACGATTTCACCGGTCGAACGCGGCAGCAGGTATTTCTCGCGGTTGCGTTTCAGGGTATCGCAAGCGGCGGAAATCATCACCGGCGACAGCTCCGCCGACGGCGGCAGGTCGGCGAGAAAGTAGTCAGGCAGGTTCATTTGAGTCAATGATTCACGGTTTATGCGCTCATCAAGGAACAGCCGCGCGGTTCGGCCGCAGAGGCGCGGCCCAGCAGTTCAAAGCCGTCGCCGCAGCGGAGGCCCAAATCCTCGGTCTGGACGGCGGCAACCGAAAACACGTTGGCCAGATCAAGAATGCGGATCAAGCCCGTCCCGCCCCCGCCCACTTCGCGACCGGTTTCCGGCGAGACGATCTGCACCCGCGCCCATGGCGGAAAACGAAATACGCGCGAACGGAGGCCGGAGGCTGGAGGCTGGATATCCGTGTCATAAGCCTGCGAACTCAGCTCACTCATGCCGTATTCGCAGAAAATATTTCCGGGCGGGACAACCAGCCGTTCCGAAATAAGCGCGTGTAAATCCGGCTTGGGCAGCGAACGGGAGCGGTTTTTATAACCGCCGGTTTCCATCACCCGCGAACCGGCGGGCAGCGGCAGCCGCAAGTCCTGCGCCACCAGATGATCCAACAAATGCACAAAGGAAAACGCCGTGCCGAGCAGCAGCAAGGAGGGCGAGGAGGAGGACGAGGCGCGGGGCGACAGCGCGTTTAAGGCCGCGGCGAAATCCAGCGCCCAGACACCCTCGTTTTCCAGCCGGCCGACGAAAGCGGATGCCGGCGCGCCCAGCTTTTGCCGGAACGTTTCGAACATATGGACCAGGGACGAGTGCGGCACCTGCGCGGGCGGCGGGGTGAGCACAACCAACTTTGAATTTTGAATCGGGGAAATGGAATCGCCTGAAAAATTTTGCGCAAACCATGACCAGAGCGACGCCTCATAGACCGCCAGCGAATCCGCCGAGTGGAAATGCCGGCCCGGTTTTTGGCCCGTGGTGCCGCTGGAATGAAACACGGCGGTGCGTTCCCCCGGCGCGAGGCTGGTCAGGTCCAATTCCTTGAACGCAGCGGCCGGCACGGCGGGGATTTGGGTCCACTGTTCCACGACTGAAGGCGTCCGGCCACGGGCCTCGCAGATTTTACGATAGGCGGCGTTGGACCGGAACTGGAGCGCAAACAATTCCAGCGCGAGCGCGGAGAATTGCGATGCCGAAATGGCGTCGGATGAACCAGCCAACCGCCCGCGCAAGCGGGCGGCGAAGTGAGCAAGATCAGGATTCATGCGGTGTTTGTTCGTGGCTGGTTTTCCGCGACAGCCACGCACATGTTAACACGCCGCTGATTAGCGGCAAGGGGATTGGTGGAAGGAAAGGTCATATTGCGAGGCAGGATGGGCTCAGGATTTGAGCCGGCGCATGGTTCTGGCCCAGCGGCTCCAGGCGTCACAGCGCGGCGGCGCAGGCGGCAGGGGCGGCGGCAGGGGCGGCGGCGGAGATGGAGGAGGAACGATCGGAGATGACGGCTGGCAGACCGGGCCCGGCACCACCGGAGCCGGCGCGGTCGCCTCCGGAGTTTTCATCAAATGACCGTAGCCGCGCTTGAGGTCGGTCAGCTCGTAGTCGTAAAGGATTTTTTCAGGAAGCGGGTTGGGGCTGTCCAAGCCGCATGCCATCCGCTTCAAGTCAACTCCCAATGCGAGCAGCCGGGCCATCCGGCTCAAGCTCATCAGCTCATGCGGACGCCGGCGCTGATGTCGCTTCAACGCCACGTCCCCGGCCTCCAACCACATGTGCACTTCCGCCAACTTCAGATCCACCGCCCGCTGGACGCGCGGCGAGGGCAGCGGCGGCAGATCGTCCGTCACCGGCGCGGGCTGATGTTCCACTCCATAGACTTTGGCCAGGGCCGGCTCCCATGTCGCCATCCAGCGCCGCTGTTCCGCCCGGTTCTCCGCCTCCCGAGCCACCACCGCCGGATCAAAGAACGACGGGGCAAGCCGGGCGAGCCGGCGATGAGCCCAAAGGGCGCGGCCCATGGCGGTAAGCGCCGAGGTCAAGTCGTCCGGACCACGACGCCGGCCCCGCAGGCAACGGCGATTCCGGCATCGCCCCAGCCGCCGCGAGGCGAGCCGCGTCACCGGACGATATGCGTTGCGTCGAGACATATTTTCAGTCGCTGCTTTTCTCCGCCAGCCAACCCTGATACGAGCCCCTCAACCAAACGGCCGACGACGTTGGCTCAAAAACTTTATCGCTACCGTTTTCTTTACCACCCATGGCTCAACTTTTGTAAGTGCTTGATAGAGGTCAAAAAACTTTACCTTTTCTTTACCACTTTCATTTTTCAGCCGGTAAAGGTCCTGGCGGACGGCCACCATGCGGACAGCCACCATGCGGACGGCCACCAATTTCGGACAGCCACCACGTATGGCGCTGCGCCATGGGGCCCCTACCCTTGCCAGTCCTGCACTTGTTCATGGTATTCATCGGACGGGATTTCGTTGACGGGAACGGTGAACCCAGCCGAGCCGGTGGCCTGCTCAATCTGGCGGCGCAAGCTGCGGGCCAGGGTGTGAAGCTGCGGGGTGGACAAGTCGCCCAGATTTCGCTGCACCAGTTCCGCCTCGACCTTGCGCAGCTCGGCGCCCAATCCGTTGACCCGGTCGGCCACCGGGGCCAGCCATTTCTCCCCCAGGGCTTCCAGTTCAATGAAACGCCGGACAGTATTCTCGTCGTGCATAGCAATCCTTTCTCCTCATTCCGAACCAGCCGGAACGAGATCGATTTGTCCGTGGTGAAATTATTCAGCCGACGGACGGTTGATGGTTACGGTCAAGCCCTGGCACACGAATTGTGCGCCCGGCTCACACCCCCCTCCCCCGGAGAAGGACCAAAGCAAATCTTTGGAAGCAGCCACATCCCCGATCCGGAAGCCCCGCCTCCGGACCCCGCCAGCCCCGCCAGCGGTTGAAGATGTCTTTGCCGGCCAACCCACACTGCCCCGCAATGCGGTCGACAGACGAAATCTACGCCGAATTCCAAACACCGTCAACATGTATTGTGGTTTTATATAATTCTTTTCAACCACCCGCGAAGGACCCAGAAAACGCACACAATCGCGGGTGAAATGGGGCTAAAGATTTTTTGGAACAGAAGCGCGAGCGAAACTGACACGACCTCTCCGCGGGCTGCAGTAAAAGGCCAGCCGTGACTGGCCATCGAGCTAGCCGGTGCTGACCTGCAGGGCAAAAGGGTTGCAGGCCAATCATGAGCGCCGGCGTCCGAGCGCGAGGTGTGATCATTGTGAATGGACACCTTGCGGTGGGCCACAGCGCGGTCGTCCTTGTTGAGCAACGCGAACTGCTTACGCAGGGTCAATATTGGTTCAAGACTATCCGGCGAGTACGACATGAAGGATGCGCAAATGCGGTGGCAATGCGGCAGCGACCGTTTTATGAACCAGTTGAGATCCGGGTCGGAAGCATGAATTTTCTAAAATGCCAGGCTTTGACATGCGTGTTCACGGGCGCATCCACGGGATCGGCAAAATTTCGCACCCCTTTGATCTGCCCGGGGCTGATGATGTGCCAATCGCCGCCGTAGTAATGATGCGGGCCAAAAGCGTTAAAGGTATTCGGCACGAGCTCAAGACGGAAGCGATGAGTGGCCGCCGGCAAATCAACCTGGAAACGGACCTCACCCGCTGTTCGCCAAGACCAGCCAAGGTCAAGTTTGCCAACCCGGAATCGCGCGGCATCCGCCTCAACCCCATCCAACCTGAGCCAGGCGGCAGCGGGAAGCTTGAGGCGGCCCAAAAGCCCGATGGGCTCGCGCAAAAATGGAAAACCGTCGGCGACCAGATCGGGCCCGACTGATGAGCGTGCCGGAAACAAACGGAACGGGCCCGCGGTCGTGGTGACTTGGCCTGGGCCGGCAACATACGGCGCGTCACTGGCCACGCGGAACAATCCTCGCAGCCATACAAATGGCCTCTCCACCGAAGAGTTGGCCGTACGAAACCGAAGCCGGTTTGCGGGTTGCACCAAGACAGACCCGACTGCCGCCGTGGAACCCTCTTCGCCGCGGCAGATCACCAGTTTGCGCCCATTCAATTCCGCTCCGGCCAGGTCGTCCGCAAAGACCAAATCCAGCTTGGCATCGTGCAGTTTCTGGCCACACGCAAATCGGGCTTCGAACCACCCGTCCTTTTGCGCAACACATTCCAACAACAACAGGTTTAACGGATGTTTTTCGAGCGTCCAACGCACCGCAAGGGTGTTGTCGGCGGCGGCGATAGCCTGGTTCGGTCTGGTTTGAATGTCAGGGGGTCGTGATACCGGCGCGCTGCCAGCAAATGACTCCGCCAAGGTGCGGGCTCCCGCCGTCAATTCGCATCCTTCCGCCAGAATCACGTGCTGGTATTTGCAATGGCCCAACCGGAGATCATTGCCGGTGCGGCCCCCGAATTGTTCGAAGGTGCGCTCATCGGCGAGGTCGTAACCCACACCGGCGCGATGCAGTTTCTCCACCTTTTCAAGGAAGATCCGATTTATCCTGCCGGCGGCGGAGCGTGGATAGGTCGCGGCGTTGTGGACATTCGTCTTAAGAAACTCCTGCGGGGTGTATTTCGCCATGAGTCCGCGGCTAGGCGCGATGACGAGCGTGCCAGCCGACGGACGCGGATGGGCAGCCAGATCGCTGCGCACCCGGCGCAGAACTTCAGGATACGCCTCGCGCCAAGTGAGATGAAGAGGCTGTGACGGGGGCCAGTCATGCATCGCCGCGCTGTCGAGGCGATACTGGCTCAGGTGCAGGACAAAATCCGTCAGGCCGTTGCGACCAAGCCAGATCAGATAGCGCTCCAAATCCTCCGGCGTCGCCCCCCACCCGGCACCGCCAAAGGCCTCGACCATGCAGCGGCCGGTGCCAAACTGCCGTGCCGCCGACGAAACCTGACGCGGATAAAAATTATTGGCGGGAAAACGCTCCAGCGCGTCGATCGCAGGCAAGGTCAGGTGGCGAAAGAATTGGTGGCACGAGCCGCAGGTGGGCACCTGGAACAATGGGTGCTCCTCGCCTTTGACGTGCGCGGTAAACAATTTGCCGTAACGGGAACACCAGGCATTGATCGGCGCGGTGAAGGATTCGTTGAAAATATCCGTCAGCAGTTCCCAGAACTTCACCCGGACCTCCGCCGCACCCGGTCCCGGAAAGAAGATCAGCGGGACGAGCGGAAGCAAATCCACGCCGTGCCGCTGCCGAAACAGTTCCGGCAACCGCGGCGTCCACGGAATCGCCCCATGCCTAGACAGGGAACCATGCGCGTGGCCCAAGCCAAACTCCGGCTCGTCGCAAAAAAAGGCCTCGACGTGCTGCCAGGCTTCCGCTTTCAGGCCAGTGCGATAGCGTTCATGCGTGAGCTGAAGAAAGTGGCGGGCGAGGCCGGGTTTAAAATAGTCAACGCCCTGCCCCAGACGTTCACCAAGAAACCACTTTTTGCCACCATGACCAAATTCAGCCAGGCAACGCTCCGGCCTTTTTAAAACAAGTTCGGCCCAGCGTTGCACGTCTTCCGGGTATTTTACCAGCAGCTGGCCACCCACGGTACCGCTCGGCCAGCCATCCTCGTCGTAGATCCAGAAAGTGAGGCCGATGGATTTGGCGTGGAGAATCACGTCCGACAATTCCGCAAGGTAACGCTCACCCAAATAAGGGGGCTGGCCCGGATAGAAGCGCGGATGCCACACGACACCATTCAAGCCGGCGGCGCAAAATTGATCCAACTGCCGGCGCAAACGCCGCTGATTTAGCGGACCATTAATAGCCCAGAAGGCGTAGAAGCTCGTTTGGTTTCCTGGATAATTCATCATGGCTTTGCCCCGATTTCACCACAACAGCAAGCTTCACTCACCATACAAGGATGCAACCTAAATCAACAATAAGGAAAGTTGGCGTGGCAACAAGCCCAAGGTCACCAACATGTAGTTACGTCCGCCAAGCCCAGCGGAGTCCGGCCAGCGCGAGGAGCATCCCCACAAACAAACCCAGAGCCAGCGTCACTGGTTCCGGCACCACGGTCAGCGTCAACGTCCAGCCGTTCAGTGTGCTCGTTCCGCCGCCACTCGACAGATCCGCAAAGAATAGCTCCCAGGTCCCGTTCGCCGTGCTGTTGTTGAACGTACTCAAGGTCCCCGCCGCACTATACGTCCCGGTCAAAACCGAGCCGCTCGTCACGCCCTGTATGCCCGTGCTCCCGGATTCCGACAGCGTGATGTTCATCCCCGCACCACTCGCCCCAAACCCATTCACCCCTACCCCGGGCTGGTTCATCAGCATCACCAGCGTCCCGTTCGGCGCCACCAGGTATGCGTACAAGTCCCCGTTGTACCCGCCGGTGATGTCCAATCCCACCGTCGCGTTTAATACCGGGCTATTGAAACCGGTTTGGCTGAACGTCCCGCTGAAGACTATCCCCAGCGGGTTACCGTCCGCTATCGTTCCCCCGCTAAAACTTTGGGTCTGCGTCAGGGTCGCCTGCGCCCACGTCGCGGTCAGCAGCAGGACTGCGGTCAATATCGTTTTCATCAACGGTGTTAATAGACCGCACGAAAAAGGATATGAAAACAGGCCCGCAAACGAGCTTGGAGCCGCCAACCGCGCGTCGGTGTTCGCGGGGTTTGCCTGAGTCTCTTTTGTGGTAAAAACCCTGTAAACACGCGTTAAA
>CAIXBQ010000047.1 GCA_903917705.1 uncultured Verrucomicrobia subdivision 3 bacterium
GAAGTGGTGCTGCGGCATCCTTTCTCCTTTCCCAATATCTCGGGGAGCAGAGCAATGACGGTCAACCAAACCGTCCGTCAGAGCCAGAAAGTCATAGCTTATTTTCGGCGCTCAGTGGTTTGAAAATGGGGACAAGCTCAACTGAGCCAAACCAATAATCTCTCTTGCATCAGCCAGTCCTGCAAGGTTGTGGCCGGTGTGGTGAACTTTAATAAACCCGAGGTTATCATCCAAGGGAGAGTTCGTTGTTACGACAGATGGCTTCGCCACTCGCCAAAAGGTTGGTTGTTGCGTTTGTGTATTTCATCTTTTGTCCATCCGTCCGGATAATGCAGCTGAATCAAACGACAACATCTGTGATTGACTCACAACGATGGCGTGCTGGAGTTGCCACCGCTTGTATTACCCGTGCCCTTTCCGCCACCGACTTCAGAGGTGGTGGTGGTTGAACTAGTGGTGGTGGCACTATTCAAGGCGCGTTGTTGGAGCGCGCTTTTTTGCAACGAACCGGTTCCGGCACCGGACGTGCTGCTGTTTTGGAACAGGTTTTGTAGCACCGTCACCACTTGGTTCGGATCGCCGTTGTTGAGGTGATAGACAAAAACCTTCTGGTCGCGGTCTGACGACACGTCCAAGCTGTTTATCATGCCCGTTATCTGGTTTATCAGATTTTTAGACGCGCTCACGATGACCGCTTGGATGCGTGAATCGGCTACGACTGTCACTTGTGTCGCTATTTTAATGCGGTCAGTCTGACCGCTTTCGGTATTCCCATCGCCGAAAGTGCCCGGGGGACCGCCAAAGGGACCGCCTCCATCATTAAAACTTATTGGCGACTGTGTGGTGGTGTCAGAACTGGTATTGCTCTGAAAAACGCTGCTCAACTCATTTGCCACGTCCGATGGGTTGGCGAACTTTAGATAGAACACGCGAATTTCCGTTTCCGCCTTCGCGCTGTTGTCAATCGCCCGGATGATTTCCATCAGGTGCCGGATATTCGCCTGTGCGTCCGTAATGACGATGGAATTGCCAGCCTCGTTCGCCATCACCGTGGCCTGTGGCGAAACAAACGACCTCAAATCCGAAACCAGTTGTCGAGCCTCGATGAAGCGGATCGGGATAATTTGCGTGACGATTTCCGCGTTCTTCGGGATGTCGTCGGGGTTGTTGCCGCTCTTTACCGGGATGTCGCGCGTCTTGGCGTCATTCTTGTCCACGATGGTCAGCGTGCGCCCGTTGCGGATGACTGCGCAACCATTTTTGTTCAGGGTGGAATTCAACAGTTCCACTGCCTCGTTGCGATTCATCGGGTGGCTGCTAATGACGTTCACCTTGCCGGTGACGCGCGTGTCCTGCACGATGATGAAACCCGCCGCATCGCTCAAATAATTCAAAATCACTTCCAGCGGCACATCGCGGAAATTCATGCGTAGTTCGTCGGCGTTCATGCCTGGCGCTGTCGGCGGCACAAAATCCGACGACGCCGGCGCTTTGTTTTCGGCGAATGGCTTCGTCAGCATAATTGCGCTCGAATCGCCCAAATTATTTCCCGGCAGCGCATTGGGATCCGTTTGTGCGGACGCCGAAATCGCCAATCCAGCGACGCCCAGCATCATGATGGTTAATAATATTTTTCCCATTTGTGCCATGAATTCAAAATTGGTTAAGGATGGCATCCCGCATAGATATGTTCATGCGGGCGTTCTCGTGAATGGTTTTAATTGAGCAGTCAAGCTCGTCAGCGGACGGCTCGATCACTTCCGAAAAAAAATCCACACCGGCGTCGTGTGCAATTTGCTTCAAACATTGGTAGGCCGGTGATAATTCCTGATTCATCCGGAGAATGCCGTGGAGTTGCGCCACAAGCGCACCGCTGATTGTGCGTGTTGCTCGCGCACACCTGCTGATTGAGCTTTTAACTGGCGGCGACAACACTTCATCGCCATTGATAGCGACGATCAGCAATGCGGCATGGGCGGCATCATTTGCCGCCGCTTGGGCAAAAGAGGCAACCCGCAATGCCGCCAGACTCCAAAAACTGGGATTTAGTTCGTTCCCCGGGCGGAGGCGAAATTCGATCCGTTCACAGAGATATTTTGCGCGTTTGCCAGAGCAAACGCTGTCGTAAACAATCAGCACACCCAAGCTGCTTGCATTTATGCTTCCGTTGATTGGAAGTTCAGTATTCACAATGTCATCCGAAAGATGAGACACCGCCGATGGCTGTTAGTTGTCCGTTATGGGACGAAGGCCGGTAGAAACGGGATTAAGCAGACTCGGATAAAGCAATTTCCGCTTAAAGCGAAAGATTGCGTCAGCGAAGGGCGTGAACGCGAGGCTATAGAGATTCCAGCCGCTGCTGGACTTCACGCACACCGCGGGTGAGCGAGATTTCCTTGCCGTTCTTGAGCACGACGACATGTTCGCCACGCGTTGCCGGCTCCACGGCTTTGATACGATCAAGGTTTACGATGGCTGAACGGTTCACGCGCAAGAACCGCTTGGGAGAAAGCTTGGCTTCGAGGTTCGTGAGCGTCTCGCGCAAAATGTGATTGGTCGCACCAACGTGCAGGATGGCGTAGTTGGCGGCAGCTTCGATGAAATCCACATCGGCCACCTCAACGAAAGCCGTGTGCTCTCCTGATTTGACGGTGAGGCGGCTGGGATAGGCGGAGTTTTGAGCCAACCATTCCTGGAAATGTTGATTTTGTCCTTGGATTGCTTGCGTTTTGAGGTTTTGACGCACCCGCTGTAGTGCCTGGCGGAACCGAGTTTCCTTGAACGGCTTCAACAAATAATCCAAGGCGTGAACTTCAAAGGCTTCCAGAGCATGTTGGTCATGAGCCGTCACAAAAATGACCATTGGCCAATGTTCCGAAGGCAAGGCGCGCAAAACATCGAAACCGCTCACTTCCGGCATTTGCACATCCAGAAACATGAGTTCCGGTCGGTGAGCTTGAATAAAATCAATGGCCTCCGATCCGCTCGCACATTCACCAGCGACCTCCACGTCCGGTTCATCGGCAAGCATTCTTTTTACCCGCGCCCGCGCCAGCGTCTCGTCATCAACAATCAATGCGCGAATTTTCATGCGTGCGAATCAGTCGGAGAAGTTGACGCATCGTTGGCGGGCGCGGAGCGCCAAGGAATTTGAATTTCAGCGACCAACCCGCCTTGAGGCGGGGTGATTAATTCCAGCGTAGCGGTCGAGCCAGCGAGTCCCCGCAATCGCGCGCGAGTGTTTGATAACCCCACACCTTCCGCCAGTTTGTCCTTCGCAACATCTTTAAGCCCACGACCATTGTCAGCGACCTGCAGTTGCAGGAAAACACCGACAAGCTTCGCTGTGATTTGCACCAAGACCGGAGACAATTGCTTTTCGACTCCGTGTTTGATGGCATTCTCCACCAGCGGCTGAAGAATGAGCACAGGCACGAGTGAGTTGAGCACGGCGGGATCAATCTGCTTTTCCACTCGCAACCGGTCGCCGAAGCGGACTTGCTCGATGGAAAGATAATGATCCAAGTATTCCAACTCTTCACACAACGTGACCTCGGAGCGGTCAGATGTCTCCAGTGTGAGCCGGAGAAAATCACTCAACGAACCGATCATCTCATCAGCGGCGCGCGGGTTTTCGTGAATCAGGGAGGCGATAGAATTGAGGGTATTGAAGAGGAAATGCGGGTTGAGTTGCATCTGTAAAGCCTGCAACCGCGCCTTGGTCAGACCTGCCTCCAACATGACCGCGTGGCGCTCGCGCTCACGGGCGCGTTCGTAAAAAATAAACGCGTGCGTCACCCCCATGATTGCCCAGTAGATTGGAAGTTGAAAAATAGCCCGTCGGAGGATCATTTCAGTTACGAGTGGCGGTGGCGGCGGGCCGGCCGTTAGCGCGATGCCAGCAGGCATGTGGAACGGCGGCGGACCGACCCAACAGCCTAAAAGGCCGAACAGAACAGATATGAGGGCGCAAACGCCAAAATGTCCCGCCAACCGACGGTGCCAATGGCCTTGTTCCACCGGGAATTTTGTTGAAAACCAGGCAATGCCCGGCGTTAGAAAAGCCCACGGCAACCACATTGAGCCGGCAAACCGCAGTGCCAAAATGAAATCTCCCTGCTGTGTCAGCCAGTCCTGCAACGCTGTGGCCAGCGTGATCAACACCCAAAAAGTGGAGATCATCACCCAATAGGGAGTTCGTCGTTGCGGCAAACTACTGCCTGTTTTGTTCATGTTGCTTACTGGTGCTGTCGCGGTTTTCATCTCTTGACCTAGTCTGTTTAGGATTCGGTCGTGACCGGCAACATGCAACATCGTACGAAACTTTGCTGTTTTGGCCAGCATTGATGCGATGCTGGCGAGCCAATTTCAGACGACAAATATTGTCGGCGGCTCAACGACCGAAGCGAAGAAGATATTCGTTGAGCGACACTGCTAACAATCCTCAGCAGACGGTCCAGCCAGTCTATTCTGCCCCCTCCAACATCGAGACTCAATCCGCTTCAGCGGAGCCGCAGACAACCTCGCCGGAAGCCTTGTGCGCTTTGGCATGGGCTCAGCCCCACGAGATTTCAGCAAAAACATTGAAATCCGTTCGTTGAAGAACGTGACCCGCTCGATCAGGCCAGAGAGGCTTTCGGCAATCGGTTTCGGGACTGGAGATTGATGATGCAATTCTGGCGCTAGTATTATCGCGATCATCTTCGGCCGCTATACCAAATTGTTGAGCAAAACTATCACGTCGGTTGCACTCATTAATTTCCTGCCGTTTTCCAGATCAGCCTCGGCACTTGTTTTTGATCGCTTAAACTTCCGCCCCGTCTGAGGGAAGCTGGGACAATAAGTTTTGTTGTTCCATCGCAGCCCCATTTTGTCTTCGCAGGAAACTGAAAACCGCTTTAAACGGGAAGAAACAGCTTTAAATCGCTGTGAGATTGTTATGCCAAAGTGTTATGCCATGATCGCCATTTTTGGGTGAGTGTTCATGAAGTAATTGATTCTGTTGGGCAGAATTAAAGTGGTGGTAGGTGATGGATTCGAACCATCGAAGGCATAGCCAGCAGATTTACAGTCTGCCCCCGTTGGCCACTTGGGTAACCTACCAATCCGAAAAACCGAAAACCGGGATCAAAACCCCGTTGGGTGAAAAAAACACCATCCGCCAATCGAAAGACGGCAAATGGCATCAGTATTCCACAGCCCTGCGACAGCTTCAATGCGCCAGCCGCAGTCCATATTTTGCACGAATTTTAATTCAGGGCAAGCTCATTCGTGATGGTTGGGAAAATACCGGCCATGCAAAGATCATTTGGTGGTCGGCGGGCGCATTGATTGGCCGCCGGTCGGCTCACAACGGGCACCGATATGGCGGCGGTCTGTTTGTCGAACGAGCTGGAGCATGACCGAGAACATGTGCCCGATTCATGTCATTTTGATTGCGGCTGGAGTAAGTTGATTGATATTCAAACGTACGGTTTTACGTTTTACCATTGCCTGCTTATGAAATTAAACAAACTGGGAACCCAAGGATTGACCGTGTCGGCCCTCGGTCTGGGCTGCATGGGCATGAGCGAGTTTTATAGCGGCCGCAACCATCAGGCTTCGCTGGCCACGCTCAAGCGGGCTCATGAGTTGGGGCTCCGTTTTTGGGATACGGCTGACATGTACGGCCCGCATCTGAACGAGGAGTTGCTCGCGGAGGGGTTGAAAGGCATTCGTCAGGACATCGTGGTTGCCACTAAATGCGGGGTCATGCGCGACCTTGTCACCGGGCAGCGCCTTGGCTTGAACGGCAAGCCGGACTATATCAGAAAATCTTGCGAGGGCAGCCTCAAGCGGTTGAAAGTGGAAGTCATCGACCTCTACTACCTGCACCGCCCCGATCCCAACACGCCGGTGGAAGAAAGCGCGGCCGCTCTGGGGCAATTAGTGAAGGAAGGCAAGGTCCGATACATCGGGGTCTCGGAGTTTTCTGCCCAGCAGTTGCGCCGGACCCACGCGGTCTATCCCATCACCGCCCTCCAGACCGAATATTCGCTCTGGAGTCGGGAGCCGGAGGGGGAAATATTGAACACTTGTCGGGAACTGGGCATCGGTTTTGTGGCTTACAGTCCGCTGGGGCGCGGCTTCTTGACCGGAGCCTTTAGGAAGTTCGAGGACCTGGCTCCCGATGATTATCGCCGGTCTTCGCCGCGATTCATGGGTGAGAATTTCGGCCGGAACCTCCAGTTGGTGGGGGAGATCGAGGCTTTGGCCAAAGCCAAGAGCTGCACGCCTGCGCAGGTGGCTCTGGCCTGGGTCTGTGCGCAGGGCTCGGATATTGTTCCCATCCCCGGCACCAAGCGTGTCCATTACTTGGAAGAGAACATGAAGGCACTACAGATTTCTTTCAGTCCTGCGGAACTGCAGGCCATCGAGGTTTTTGCTCCCCAAGGCATTGCCGCGGGATCGCGCTATTGATGGGAATCAATTCCCCGACCTCGGGATCGGGCCCGTCGTTTAATCCTCCAATCCGAACCAACGAATTGCTGGATGTCTGGAATTGATGGCGAGTTGGGAACGATGACTTTTGCCCGGCTGAGTCAGCCTAAACCCCTGCGGAATCGCATTAAACAGAGGTTGCCATCATCGTGGAATCCGTGGTAGATTTACTCGACAACCCTGACACAAAGTCCCGTTTAAACCCCTGAAATTGTTCAATAAATGAAAACCTCCATGCCCTGTTCTCGTATGCCACATTCACGAGTCCTCGCCGCCAGCTTGCTGTTTCTGCTGCTCGCGGCCCCGCCGCTGATGGCGGCTGACACCTACTGGAGCGGCAACGGTTCGTCCGACAATTTTAGCGACTTGGGGAACTGGTTTGACAATGGTTTCGGCCAGTTTAATCCCAATCCCGGCAACAACATCAATTTCAATAACAGCCTCGGCGCGCCGCATACTTGGGCATTCGATGATTACGGGGTGAACGGTTGGTTTGGAAATATTATCTCCTACAACAACGCCGGCTACATCAAGGTCTATGGCGGCACAACCTACTGCTACAAGTTTGAAAACAACAACAATGGCTCGCTATTTGAAGCCGCCGCCGACTTGTCCAACCGCACCGGCCCGGACACGGATTTGCAGATCAACCCCGTCGGTTCCGGCGGCATCGCGGTGAGCAACGTCGTAATGCAAGACGGGATGCAGCTGAAAGTCTATGGCGGCAATACGCTTACGGTGAACGGCGTCATCAGCGAGACCGGCAGTCCGGCGGGGGCCACCTTGGCCATCCTGCAGGGGGCCACCGTGGT
The DNA here is from genome assembly GCA_903917705.1 of uncultured Verrucomicrobia subdivision 3 bacterium. Taxonomy (GTDB): domain Bacteria; phylum Verrucomicrobiota; class Verrucomicrobiia; order Limisphaerales; family UBA11358; genus UBA11358. The sequence goes on from CAIXBQ010000047.1 coordinate 7,293, forward strand.
GCTGAATCAGGCCGCCACCTTCACCGGTGACACCTACGCCAATAGCGGCACTCTGCGGTTGGCCACGAACAGCGCTCTCGCCAATGTGGGGAATTATTTGCGCCTGGGCGACACCGCCAACACACTCAGCGCCAATCTCAATCTCGATGGGGGCTTGATCCTTGCCACCCCGATCAATGTTCGCTCGGGAAATTCCGGCACGATGACGATCGCGAACACGGCGAGCACTGCCGGCGCGGCAACTTACTCCGGCAACGTGTATCTCGATCATGATGTCACCGTTTATGCCAACACCGGTGGCGGCAACGTTCTTTCCGGGGCCGCGATTGACCTGAAGAACCAGACGCTCACCGTGGATGGCCCCGGCACCAACTTTATCAGCGGCGTGCTGACCAACTCCACCGGTACCGGCGCGCTGACGAAGAACAGCACCGGTTTGCTCACCCTGACCGGTGTGAATAATTACAACGGCGGCACGACGCTTGCGAACGGGGCCATCAGTATCAACAATGGCAGCGCGCTGGGAACGGGTGCGCTCACCATCACTGAGCTGCTATCGGGCACCACCGGCACGCTGCTGACGGTGGCCAACAGTGGGGCGGTCACGTTGTCCAACAACATTGTCCTGCCCAATGCCACCACGGCCAACAGCATTTATGCGCTGACCAAGAGCGCCACCGGCAGGCTGGTTTTGGCGGGCACGATCAGCGGCGGCGGTTCCGGCTTGCAGTTGAGCACCCGCAGCACCTCTGGCGACAAATTAACGGTTTATGAATACGCCGGCACGAATACGTTTGCTGGTGGCGTCCAGTTGTGGCAGGGCTCCGTCCAGGTGGACAATCCCGCCTCACTGGGTGTCGGCACGGTATACATGGATGCCAACAATTCCCCGATTGGCGACTTGAGCTTTGCCAATAACACCATGACCTTCACAAATCCGCTGGTTTTGCAAAGCGCGGCCACAATTTCCAACGCTAACAGCGTCACCTTGAGCGGCCCCATCAGTGGCAGCGGCATACCGCTGGTGAAATACGGCACGGGCATCCTGTCGCTTTCGGGGGCGAACAGCTATAACAATACGGCCACGATTTATGCCGGCACGCTCAGGACTCTGGTGACGGGCACGTTGCCGACGGCCTCGACGGTTGGTTTTGGCGGTACAAACACCAGCCCACAGACTCTCGATTTGCAGGGGACCGCGCAGACGGTGGCGAACCTGGCATTTGGCACAGGCGGTTCCAACTCCGTCATCATTACCGGCATCACCGGTTCGGCGTTGAGCGTTTCCCCGGCGACCTTGACGTTTGCGCCCAATGCCACCTCCAACAGTCTGGCGGTCAATATGACGGGCTTGGGTTCGTTCATCTACACCAACAATATCGGAACGATCCAGGCGAACAACGGCTCGGTGCTCATGTCCTCCAGCACCGGGCAGAACATTGTCACCCTGGCGCAAACAAATTTCATCACCGCCACGAATTTGAGCGTGGGCAACGCCAGCCCGAGCAGCGGCGTCATCAACTCCACGATCAAGCTGGGACAAAACAACACCGTCAGCGCCTCCTCGATCAATCTTGGCGGTGGGCGGGCGGGCGGTACCATCCAGTTTGCCGGCGGTCTCACCAGTCCGACGTTGACCATTGCCGGCGTTCCCGGCGGTGCGGCCACGGCCGCCGTCGCCTTCGGCAGCCATGATTCATTTCAAGCCAGTGATACGCCGGTGAGTTTGTTCGATGTCACGGCCGGCACCCTGACCGCACAACTGAGCAGCCTGACCATTGGGCGAGTCAGTCCGAACGCCAATTCAACCGGGCGCGGCATCAGCGTTGTCGACAGTTTCAAGATGGGCGCCGGGACCTTGACGGCGTCCAGTTTGACGATGGGTACCGTCAATAATAGTGCCAACGTCACCAATTACACGATTAACGTCACCTCGCTGTTCAGCATCACCAACGGTGGCACTGCCACCATCCCCACCCTTACCTTGGTAAACAATGCGCTGACGAATACGGCGGGCACGGCGAATACCATTGCGTTGACCAACACGGTTGCGCTGACCAACGGGGCCACGCTGTTCGCGACCTCTATTTTGCAGGGGCCCACTAATAGCTTTGCCACGATCAACAACCAGATTGCCTGGGGCGACGGAACAGTCACCAACATTGCTGGGGCCGGTCTGGCCATCACCAACGTGAATATCGCGCTCAATGGCGCCGCCACCATTCATAATCTCGGCATCGCTTCCGGCCAGAGCGGCTCGGTGGGGGCGGTCATTAGTGGGATCGGCGCGCTGAATTTGACTGGGCTGGGTTCCGAGACCCTCTTTGGTGCGAATTCCTACAGCGGCTCCACCACCATCGGCGGCGGCACCCTGACGCTCGCCGGTGCCGGCAGTTTGGGTGCGGGAACCTATGCGGGGCTCATAACAAACAATGGCTCGTTGGTTCATAATAGCTCCGCCTCGGTGGCTTTGAATGGCATTATTTCCGGCACCGGCTCGGTGACCAAACAGACCGGCGCTGGCGAACTGACGCTGGCTGGGGCCAACACCTATTCCGGCGGCACCACGCTTGCCGGCGCTACCACGCGCGTCAAGAGCAGCAATACCGCCCTGGGCTCCGGACTGGTCACCGTTACGGGCAATGCCACGCTGGCCACGCAGAGCGGCAGCACGGCGGTTGCTCTCGCCAATCCGGTCTCGCTCAATTCGGGCGTCACCTTGAGCATTGATTCCGGCTATGCCAGCCTGACGTTCAATGGCCCCGTCACCAACTCGGGCAATTTTGCCACCACCTCTTCTGGTACCACGACACTCAACGGCACCAATACCTACTCCGGCACCACGGTTGATGGAGCCAGTGCCGTCCTGACGATTGGCGGCACGGGCAGCCTGGGCGGCGGGTTCTACGCCAACACGATTACGATTGGTAACATGGTTAACTTTAATAGCACGGTTCCCCAAACCCTGGGCGGTGGCATCTCCGGTGCCGGTGCCGGCGGTTTGAATGTGGGTGCTGGCACGCTGACTTTGACCAATGTAAATAATTACACGGCTCCCACGTTCATCAACGCCGGCACTTTGGCGTTGACCGGCGTCGGCTCCATCGCTTTGTCGCCCCGCATCAGCCTCGCCTCCGGCGGCGTGTTCGATGTGTCCGGTCTGGCCAGCGTCTTCACCCTCGGCTCCAGCCAGACGCTGACCGGCGGCCGGGCCAGCAGTCCGGCCACGGATATCAACGGCAACTATACCAGCGCGGGCACCAACAACATCGCCGGCTCCGGCACGAACGGCACGCTTACGGTCAACGGCAACCTCTCGCTCACCGGCGGCGCCTTGATTTATGATTTGTTCACACCGGCAGCGGCTGACCTCATCACCCTTAACGGGGCCGGCCGGACCCTCTCGCTCAGCAGCACCACGGTCATTACGCCGGCCAGTGGCTCGGTGACTAATGGCACTTATACCTTGATCAATGGCATCGCTAGCATCCCCTCCGGCGGGGCCGCGAATCTGGTCCTGGCCGCTTCCGCCACCAATACGATGCGTAATCTGGCCGCCACCTTTGCCGCGGTCGCGCCCACCGTCACCATGACCCTGACTGCCGGCGGTACCAACTTGCTTTGGCAGGGTACCAGCAGCGGCGCCTGGGATATCAATACCACGGCCAACTGGACCAACTTTCCTGGCGGCACCACGGACAAGTTCTTTAATCAAGACAGGGTTGTCTTCAGCGATACCGCGTTGCCCACCGCCAGCGGCACCAACGTGACCATTTCCACTTCTGTCTATCCGGCGTCGGTCGCCTTCAGTAATACCTCGAGGGTTTTTGCCCTCGGTGGGTCGGGCAGCATCTCCGGGGTTGGCAACTTGACCAAGGCTGGCACCGCGTTGGTCACCATCAGCAACGCCAACTCATATACCGGCGGCACCACGATCTCCGCCGGAACGTTGCGCCTGGCGACCAATAATCCGAACGGACTGGGTCTTGGACCGCTGACGATGACCGGTGGCACCTTGGATGTTAACTCCAACAATCTCTCCATTTTGTCGCTGTCCGGCACGGGTGGCACGATCACCAACTCCTATGTCACCGGCGTCAGCATCACTCGGACTCTGACCGTGAACCAACTGGCCGCCAGCAACAATTTTGCTGGATTGATCAAGGCGGGCTCCGGCACCACGACCAACGATTTTGCCTTCGTCAAGAACGGTTCTGGTATTTTGACGCTTTCCGGAGCAAATACTTACGGCGGGGCCACTACCGTCAATGCAGGAACGCTGGAAGTGCTTGCGAAGGCGACCAGTGACACGACTTACACGGTGGCTCAAGGGGCGACCCTTAAGTATGGTTACAGCACCGTGGCCCAGGCTGGTTACAGCCCGGCTTTGACTATCAACGGCAATGGGATTGGTAATACAAATAGCCTTCAGATTTTAGCCGGGAAAACCCTTTCGGCTAACTCTGGCATGACCATTCAGACCGCCCCGACCACGATCGTCGCCTACGGAGGCGGAAATGCCACCATCCGCGGCTGGGACGTCAATAACGCATTCTTCATCTACACGGTTGCGGCAGCTTCCGGATCCGTCGTGGAAACGAACGTCAACGTCTCTACAGGTACTTATGGCTACAAGGTGCAGACGGATGTTGGGGCCAATACCGCTACGGGCGACCTGACTATTAAGGGCGTGGTTTCCGGAACTGGAAGCGCCCAAGTCAGCGGCGAAGCCATTGCCACCGGATTAGACAAGCGCGGCGCCGGATCATTATTTATAAGCGCTGCCGGCACCTACAGTTCCGGTACTTCCATCAATGGCGGTAATATCACGCTGTCTGGCGGCGACAATCGTTTGCCTGCGGCCACTACCTTGGCGCTCGGCAACGGTTCGGCGAGCGGGCAGTTGATACTAGTGGGCGTTAACCAAACCATCGGTGGCTTGTTATCCAATGGCACGGGTACCACTAATGCGGTGTTGGGCGGTTCTATCACACCTTCTACTTTGACCATTAACACCGCTGCCACCAACACCTTTACCGGAGCGATCGGAGGCACGGGTGCGAATCAGAACAATGTGGCTTTGGTCAAGAGCGGTCTGGGCCAAGCCGTTCTATCTGGTAAACTAACTTATTCGGGCAATACGACTGTCAGCGCGGGTAGCTTGGTGGTCAGTTCACTGACCAACTTGGACGGCGGAACCCTCTCGGTGGCGGACGCCGCTGGAACCATTGCCGCCACCAATCTGACGCTCGGCACTTCCGCGGGCAGTACGGTGGCCATCACCGGTTTTTCCAGTGCCACCTCGGCGCCCATCGTTGCCACCAACCTGGTGGCCAACGGCGTGACGACCATCTCGCTTGCGGGTTCGTTCACCTCCGGTCAGTTCCCGTTGATCCAGTTCACCAGCGGAACAATCGGCGGAACCGGCTCCTTCACAGTGCAGCAAGCAGGACTGCCTCGCGGCGTGACGGCTGCCGTCGTCACCAATGTGCCGAATAGCTCGATTGACGTGGTGCTGACGGCATATCCGCTGGTGTGGGTGGGTGCCACCAACGGTGTGAACGTGGCTACATGGGACAACGGCACGACCACCAATTGGAGTTTGATCGGGACGCCTAATTATTTCACCAACAACGACAACGTGCAGATTGATGACACGGCGACCGGCTCCACTACGCTCAATCTGACCGCGACCTTGAATCCGTTCGCGGTGCTGGTGACGAACAATGTGAACAACTACGCCATCAGCGCGACGGCAGGATCCGCCTTGACCGGCGGCATGGGGTTGACTAAGCAGGGCACGGGTCTGCTGACCATCACGGCCTCCAACTCTTTCACCGGTGGCGTCACTATCAGCGGCGGCGCGGTGAATATCCAGAACGGTTACGCCTTCAACAATAACACTGTGACCGTGAACAGCGGCACGGAGTTGGAGTTGCAGGGCGGCATCAGCGTCCCGGCGGTCACGGCGCTGACGCTCAAGAGCACCGGCACCAACTCCACCACCGGTGGATTGCGCAGCCTTAGCGGCGATAATACGTTCGGCGGCCCGATCACCTTGAGCGCGGCTTCGCGCATCAATTCCGACAGCGGGAATCTGACGCTCACCAACGGGGTGACGGCGGGCACGCGTTCGCTGACCCTGGGCGGCAACGGGAACATCATCGTCTCGACCACGACCATATCCGGTTCGGCCGGATTGTCGAAATGGGGCACTGGCACGAACATTTGGAACTTGAATCCGAACATTAGCAGCGGCGGCGTGACGGTCAACAACGGGACTTTGCAGATCAACAACGGCAACTTTGGCGGAACCTTCACGCCACTGATCACGGTTAATTCGGGTGCGGTCTTGTGGGGTAACGGCACCCATTCCACCGGCGGCGGCGCCTCGCTGGTCGTCAATCAAGGCACTTGGTTGATGAGCGGTGAAGATTATAAGCAAAGCCTGACGATGGTGGACGGCTTGATCGGTCCCGGCCCGAATCCGGTCAGTGCTGGTGCGGAATTGCGTGTTGGCTCATCAGGCGGCGCTGGCAGTTGGATCTGGTATGTGACCAACTCAGTGGTCGGCTCGGTGATCAATTCGAAGCTGAATACGATTGGTTCCGGTATCAACTTGACCTTGAACGTTGCGCGCGGCGCGGCGGCCAGCGATCTGACAGTGAACGGCCTGATTAGTAACGGCGGTACCATCACCCTTGCTGGCAACGGCATCACGACCATCAGTTGTCCCTCAAACAACTACACCGGAACGACCACGGTTACCGGCGGCACGCTTTTGCTCATCGGATCGCTGGGTTCAAGCGCGGTCACGGTGGCTCCCCTGACCAACACAATCACCACGCTGGCCGGCACCGGCGTGATCAATGGTGCGGCCGTCATCCAGTTTGGCGGCACGGTGCAGCCCGGTATCGGCGGCACGAACACATCCTCGCTGGCGGTCAGCAACACTCTGACCATGGCCGGTAACGCGCTCTTTGTGCTCAACCGCACCAACGCCCAGAACTCCAGCCGTATCATCGGCATCACTACCGCGACCTGCGGCGGCACTTTGAGTGTTACCAATGTGGGCGACCCGTTGCAGGTGGGCGACACCTTCACGCTATTCCAGGCTGCGAGCTACACGGGCGGCTTCACTAACGTGGTGCTGCCGGCGCTCGTCTCGCCCTTGGTTTGGAACACGAACAACCTCGTCGTGAATGGTAGCATTGTTGTGTCGAAAGCCCCGACGGCGGTTATCCTGACTTCGTCGGAGAATCCTTCCGGGTTCAACGACAGCATCACCTTCACGGCGAACGTGACCCCGGGCGTTGCCACCGGCAGCATTGGCTTCCAGACCAATGGTGTGCTGTTTGATACGGAACCTTTGATCAGCGGCAGCGCGACGAGCGCGGCCATCAGCAGTTTGCCGCGGGGAACAAACGTCATTACGGCGGTTTACTCCGGCGATTCCGGTTATCTGGGCAGTCTGGCCTCCTTGAATCAGGTGGTGACGAATCATCCGCCGGCGGTAACCGCGATGACCGTGACGCGCGCGGCGGGTGTGAGTGTGCACATTGCACTGTCTGACGTGGCGACCAACTGGAGCGATGTGGATACCGATACCCTGACGCTGGCAGCCATCAATTTGACGACGACCAATGGCATGACCTTGATGACGAACAGCACCCTGATCTTGTACCCCAACGGCCCGAGCGTGGCTGACCAGATCAGTTACACGATCAGCGACGGTCAGGGCGGGACGAATACGGGTTATATCAACATTGTGATGATCATCAGCGGCGTGACGGGGACGAACTCGATCGCGAACATCAGCATCGGTGGCAGTACGAATGCTGTGACTGCCTACGGCATCCCGGGCTACAGCTACATCCTGGAGCGGGCGACGAACCTGGTGCCGGCGATCTGGGTGGACGTGTCAACCAATACGGCGGCGACGAACGGCGTGATCAACGCGATGGACAGCTTTGATGACTTGGGAAGTGTGCCGCCGGGCTCGGCGTATTACCGGCTGAAGTGGCAGCCGTGAACCTGACGATAACCCGTTACTGAATCAAGACTATGAAACGAATATTGACCGCAGCCCTGCTGCTGACCGCGATTTGGGCGCAAGCCACGCTGACGCAGACCCAGAGTTTTAGCGGGGGAACGATTGCCGACGGCAATCCCTTGGGCACCGTGTTCAGCGGGACGTACAGCCAGACCGGCTTCAACAGTCCGGTGCTGGGAGCGACGGTGGGATTGGAAATCACCGGCGGCTACAACGGGGATTTGTATGCGTATCTGGTGGCGCCGAATGGGACGCTGGTGATGCTGATGAACCAGCCCGGGGTGGGGGTGAATGGGTTTGGGGCGAGCGGGGCGGGGATGAACATCACGCTGGCGGACTCCGGGAGCACGGGCATTCAGGGGGTGACGAGCGGCTCCGTGTTGAGCGGGACGTACAGTGCGGCAGGGACTTTGGGGACGTTCAACAACAGCACGGCAAACGGGACATGGCAGCTGTTCTTTGCGGATTTGGGCGCCGGCGGTGGAACGAGCACGCTGAATGGCTGGACTTTGACGCTGACGGTGGTGCCGGAACCAATCACATGGGCGCTGGGAATCTTTCTGGCCGTGTTCTTGGCACTGGCGGGACTTCGCCGGGATTGGCAGACGTGAGGCACCGCTGGTGCAAGTACATAGTATTTCTCCAAAGTGCGGCACATCTGTGCCGCATTTTTAATTGGGTTGCGCTACCTTCGCCTTCTGCTTCTCTCCCAATTTCCATCTGTCATCTGATGTCTCGCAACTTCCGCAGCCCTGTCCCCATCACTCAAGAAATGATGGGAGTGGACTAATCCCTGGGCCAGAGCCGCAGCCAGAGGCGTTGTGGCGATTCAATCATGATGTCGGTGAGCAGCGCCTCGAGGCTGGCGGCTTTGGGTTCGTGCAGCTTGCGCGCCAGCACCAGCGCCACGCCAAATACCAGCAGTACCAGTGCGAAGAAGATGGTGTAGTGGTTCCAGTTGAGTCCTAGAAACCATCCCTGTCGTTGCCCGATCAGGTCGATGATGAGTCCCCACAGAATCGGGGCCAGGCCAAGCGAGACGCTGGCAAACACGGAATAGATGACAAAGAAATGGTTCCGCCCCATGGCCGGGATGATCGCCATGGCCAGCCGGTTGTTGGCCATTCCCACGAGGGCGGCAAATAGGCCCATTAGAAACTGCAACGTAAGAATCAGTGGCAGATGCGCCGTCAGCCCGCCGCCCGCCACGGCAATCCAGCCCGCCAGGATTAGCAGCCAGACGCACAGGCTCAAACTCAGGATGGGTTTGCTTCCGACATGATCCAGGCGGTGGCCCAGCAGCCACAAGCTGCTCAAGCCACCAAGGAAGGCCACGGAAGTCACGAACAGCACTCTTGCCTCGGTCAGGCCGGTTTCCGACTTCAGGAAGGACACGATAAACGTGGTGAAGCCGCCGTAGGCCAGTGACCACACCATGACAAACCGCAGCAGCCGCTGGAATGGCGGATGGCGGAGAATATCCAGCCAGGGCACCGGCTGGCTGGAGGAGCGGATTTCCTCGGAGATGGGGACATCGGGAACCCGATTTAGATACATCAGGCTCACCACGCCCATCAGCGCGCTGAAGGCGAAGATGACGGCAAACTGCCAGGGATGCGGCCGCTCGCCGAGACAGGCCGCGGAGACGATGATCGTCAGGAAGCTGCCAAGATTCGCCATCGCCGCGTCTCCGGAAACGTAGCGGCCGCGATAATTTTCCGGTATCAGATGCGTGATCCAGGGCAGCCAGGCGCAACTGGAAATGCCGCGTACCAGATTGAAGCCAAAGAGCAGGGCCAGGAGCAGCACCAGCCGCGTGGTGCCGTCCAGAAACGGCGTGGCCAGCGGCACCAGCACCATGCCGAACGTGAACAGCGTTCGCGTCCCCCAGCCGGCCAGCACAAAGCGTTTGTAGCCGATGCGGTTGATGTATTGGGCGGCGGGGATCTGGAAAATGACCATCAACGGCATCATGCCGGCGATGATGCCCAGTACGGTGGCATTGGCGTTGAGCGTCTTTGCGTACAGGATCATCGGACTGCCCAGCACGATCTGGAAGGACAATCCGTTGAACGCGGCAAACCGCCAGGCGTTGCTCATCCCGGTCCGCAAGGGCATCGGCTCAATGGTTGGTTTGGGTTCTGCCATGGGTAATATCAGCATTGGGTGAACCAAACCCGCATGGCGGGAGCATGGGCAGATTCCATCCGCTTTATTTTCATCAAGGATTAATTTTACCAAACAAAAATTCAGCGGCAACTTTACACGGGCGGATTTTAGGCGTACATCAGACCGGTGTTGTTTGCTGGTCTGTTCAAAACTAAAATAAAGTCTCCGGAATCTGCCGCCGATGTTTTGCAGGTCGGGTCCCGGGCGGTTCCGTTATTTCTGGTGACCCATCCGCGGGCGCGCCGTTACCGGCTTCGCCTCCGGCCGGATGGTACGGCCAGGGTGACCATCCCGCGCCATGGAACCGTTTCGGCGGCCAGGGATTTCGCTGCCCGGAACCTTGGCTGGCTGGAGTTGCAATTCCAGCGGCTTGCTGCCGGGCCAGTTACTCTAGCCCATTGGGATCTTGGAACCGGGATTCTTTTTCGCGGCGAGCCGGTTCGCCTCGAGGCGGATGGCGCCGGCTCAATCCGTTTTGGCGCTGAACGGGTGGCGGTTGCCGATGTCGCCGCCGATCTGCGGCCGGCGATCCAAAAACACCTGCATCGACTGGCGGCCCAAGAATTGCCGGCTCGCGTCATGGAGCTGGCGAAATTGCATGCCATTAGCGCGGTCCGCGTTTTGGTTCGGAATCAAAAATCCCGCTGGGGTTCTTGCTCGCGGCGGGGAACCATCTCGCTCAACTGGCGTTTGATTCAGACGCCCGGTGATGTGCGCGATTACATCATCCTGCATGAGTTGGCGCATCGGCGGCAGATGAACCACTCGGATCAATTCTGGCAGGAAGTCGCGCACCTGTGCCCTGACTATCTGAAAGCGGAACGGTGGCTGAAGCAGAACGCAAAACTATTGCAATAGCGCCTGGGGGGGGGATTTTTTACGGTTGCCATTGACGGGGCCGAGTCTAGGATTTGCCGGAATGATGTCCGACTCTGCCAAGAACGAATCGACCGGGCGCGGTCAGCCGCCGGTTTCCCATCCCCGCGATCCTTTGCATGGCATCACGCTGGAAACTATCCTCAATCAGCTCGTCCAGCGGCATGGCTGGGGCGAAATGGGGCGGCGCATCCCCGTCCGCTGTTTTCAGTTTAATCCTTCGGTCAAGTCCAGCCTCACCTTTCTTCGCAAAACGCCCTGGGCGCGGAAAAAGGTGGAAGACTGGTTCATCGGGGAGCTTGGCGATCAGCTTGATGTTGAATAATCCGTCCGCTCAGGATTTTGTCCCCGGCGACCAGCTGGAATTTTCCAGCAGTTGGATTCCCGGTTTCGTGAAGGCGATGCGGCGCGACTTGTAAAGTTTTCCCAGCGCCTGCTTGAACGCCTTTTTGCTCACCCCGAAATTCTGCCGGACCTCGGCCGGCGAACTGTCGTCGTCAAAAGGCAGCCGGCCGCCGCTCATATTGAGGGCGGCGACGATTAAGTCCGTGAGCGGGGCGACCCGCTTGTAACCGGCGGCGTCGAGGCTCAAATCAATCTTCCCGTTGGGGCGGACGGTGCGGACAAAACCTTTCAGCTTCGCGCCGATCTTGAGCGCGGCGGCAAGCTGGCTTTTGTAAAGCAGGCCCAAATGCGCGTTGTCCACGATGGCGTTGTAGCCGAGCGGAGTTTTGGCGGTGACAAGAATATTCACCGGCTGTCCGTCGCGATACGCGGGCGTTTCGCGGTTCAAATGCCGGTTCAGCCGCGTGCTGGCGAGGATGCGGTTCGTCTGGGCGTCGAGCGCGACATAGACGACCGCCCAGTCCCCAACGCGCAGGAGCAATTCCTGTTCGCGGAAAGGAACCAGCAAATCCTTCGACAGCCCCCAGTCTAGAAACGCGCCAGCCTGCGGATGGACGCTGATGACCTTCATGTAACCAAACTCGCCGACCATCGCATGGGGTTTTTCCGTGGTGGCCACGAGCCGGTCTTCGGAATCGCGATAGACAAACACATCGAGCTTGTCCTTCGGCGCGAGGTTGTCCGGAATGTACCGGCCGGGCAAAAGTATTTCACCCAGCTCACCGCCGTCTAGATAGAGGCCGGGCTGGGAAGCGCGCACGATGGCGAGCTGGTTGCGTCTGCCGATGGTTGCCATGGGGCAACAGCTTATGTCCGATGAACCCTCAGCGGGAGCAAAAACGGTGGGTAGAGTGAATCGCTTCCCGCCTACGTTAAATCCCCGGCTGCCGTCGCGGCTCGCCGCATCTTATTTCACGGCTGGTTCCGGTGTGTCCGGCGTGGCGGGTCGGGGCGCAGGATCGCTGGAAGCATTGGGCTTTGCTGATGGCACCGTGTCGGCGCCTGCGAGTTCATCCGGCAGGATGGTGATGGCAATGCGCCGGTTCCGGGCCCGTCCCTCTGGGGTTGCATTGTCCGCAATGGGACGATATTCCCCATAGCCGATGGCCCCGACCCGGCGTGGATCGACCCCCGCTTTCTCGGTAAGAAAATGGACGGCGGCCAGGGCGCGGGCGGCGGAAAGCTCCCAGTTGCTGGCAAACCGGCTGCGGGCTTCGGGGCGGATGGGAACGTTATCTGTGTGGCCGATGACATGAATCTTCAGTTCGGGATGCCCGGCTAGGATGGCCGCAATCTTACGCATCACGGATTCGCCGGCCGGCTTCAGGATGGCCTCGCCGGAATCAAATAGGATGCGATCAATGATGTTCACGGTGAGTTTGCCTTGCAGTTTCGAGATGGTGACATCTTTGGATTCAAGATCGGCGCGCAGCTCGTTTTCAAGCCCTTTTGCCATCTGGGAGGCCATCTCCTTTTCTTGTTCCAAATCTGCCACCCTTGCTTTCAGGGCCGCGATCTGATCCTTGTCCTGCTGGTTTTCGGCCTGGGCGTTCGCGAGGCGGGTGGTGGCCTCATCCAGCTTGGAGCGGAGCGATTCAAGTCCGCGCTGTTTGCCCACGGCCGTGGCCCAGACCAGTGACAATACAACCACCAGCACGGCAAGGATGCCGGCGATGATCCAGCCCAGTCGGCCGGAAACCGGGGCGTGCTGGGTTTTGGTCACGTGTTCGGTGAATGGTTGTCTGCCTTTGCTCATACCGCGTCGGGCGGATTTAAGCAGACCCGTCGGGACCGGCCAAGCGAAGAATCACCCCGGCACCGGTCGGTCATGGTCGCAGCAAGTCGCTCATTCCCAAGATTGCCTGCGCGGGGGCTTTCTGTTACTGAATCCCTGTGCCCGATCCAAGCCTGTTGCTCCTCATCCCGGCTTACAACGAAGAAGCGCGCATCGAACCGGTGCTGCGCCATTACGCCGATTTTTTCCGGCGAAATTATTCCGGCCCGTTTCATCTGGTGGTGGTGCTCAACGGCTGTCGGGACAATACCCTCGCCGTGGTCCAGCGCGTGGCGCAGGATTATCCGGGCGTTGGTTGGCTGGATTTTCCCGCGCCGATCGGCAAGGGCGGTGCGCTGATTGAGGGGCTCAAGCTTGCGGAGCGGGGCGAGCTGATTGGCTATGTGGACGCGGATGGTGCGACGGGGCCGAAGGCGTTCCTGGAACTGGCGCGGCACATCGGCCAAGCGGACTGTGTCATCGGCTCGCGCTGGTTGCCCGGCAGTGTGCTGCTTCAGGCGCAGCCGAAATTCCGGCAGTTCGTGAGCCGCTGTTTTCATTTGATCGTGGAACTTTTCTTCTGGATGCACATCAAAGATACGCAATGTCCTTGCAAATTGATGCGCCGGGAGGCGGTGGAAAAAATCCATTCTTCCCTGCGCATTGCTGACCTGGCGTTTGACGTGAATCTGCTTGTCGCCCTGAATCAAGCGGGTTTTCGGGTGTTGGAGGTCCCCATCGAATGGTCGGATCAGGCTGGTTCGAAAGTCACCGCCTCCCTGTTCCGCAGCTCGCTGGCAATGTTTCTGTCGGTGGTGCGTGTCCGGCTGATTTACTGGCCGTGGCTTTACCAGCTGTTGCGGCCGCTGCGGCCGTTGGAGGGCTGGGTGTATAAAAAATTGCGCGCGCCGCAGCCATTGTCCGAGTCGCAAGTCCAAAGTCCAAAGTCCAAAGACTGAACCGGCTTGGTCAATCGGGCTGCGCCACCGGCCGTTGGACTTTGGATTTGGGGCTGCCCCAGACAAACCAGGCGCAGATGCAAAACAGCAGCAGGTTGAAGGCGCCGAGCGTTTGCAGCACCACTTCTAGTCTTCCCGGATGATGGTTAAGCATCCACGGCAGCGTGAAACCGTAAGCTGCCGCCAGGGCCACCATGAACGGCACCACGCCGAAACGCCCGCGGGCCAGCAGGTCGTTCACCATCACGTTTGCCATTGCCAGCGGCACCATCGCGCCGGCATACCACGGCAGCAGCCCCGCCGTTGCCGTGACGTAGCTCGATTTATAGACAATCTTCACCACCAGTGGTCCGACCAGCCACAACCCCAATGCCCCGCCCGCCGCCAGCACCGCCGTGCCCAAAACCACCAGGCCGAACAAATTATTCTTTTCCGCTTTCGCGCTGGCGTGGACGATTTTGGGAAACATCACCGCCGCCAGCGGCAGCACCAGCCAAAGCAGCGCCCGCGATAATGTGCCCGCTGCGACATAAGGTGCCATCTCCTCGCCGCTGAAATACGCCTTTGCAAACATCGTGTCCGAAGTGAACATGAACTGGCAGGCGCCAAACCCCAATGTCAGCGGCACTACCTGGCGCATTAAGCTTTTCCCGTCGAATTTTTCCGCGCCCACCGCCCACAAATCCCGCGTCCGCCAGATCGCAATCGCCGCCGCCAGCCCGATTCCCAGAAATGCGCCCATCATCATGCCCGCTGCACCCAGGGCTAGCGCCAAAACCAGGATTGCCGCCGCCAAAAACCGGCCCGCGCCGCTGAAAATCGCCGCCCAGCCCATCCAGAAAAAATCCTGCCGCCCCTGCAATACGCCGGTGAACATCGGCAGCCACAGCGACACCAGCACCGTCAGCACCGTCACCCACAAACCAGTCGCGTCTGGCAGGTGCCAGCCCGCGACGATGTTTTTCTGGAACATGAAAACCGCCAGCGCGCCCAGCGCCCACACGATGAACGTCCACAGCCACGCCAGCCGGATCATGCCCGCGAGCTGCCGTTCGCGGCCGGTTGCCAGCGCCAGCGCCGACTGCTGTGCGAACACCATTTGCAATGGCATCGTCGGCAGGCACGCCACCACCATCAGCAGCGTCCCGAACACCGCGTATTGTGATTCCGGAATGGACTTCGACAGGAAATGTACGCCCCACGTCAGCCCGCCGCCGGCGATGTTTGCGATCATCAGCCAGCCGCTCTGACGGAAAAACGCCGAGTGTGGCTTGTGGTCGATGGTTGGAATGGTTTCAGTTTTTTCAGCGCTCATTAAATCAATTTGGTTCGCCGCCGGAAAAATTTAACCGTGAAATTCACCGAGCACACGAAAAGATTTCTTTCGCACCCTGGATGGGTTTGGCGGTCTTCATAAATCACGGCAGCGACTGGAAAAATCGGCCCAGTAAGTTTTTCGCCCGCTCCAACTCCGCCAGCGAAATCCACTCGGCCGTCGTATGCGCCTGCGCGATGTCGCCCGGTCCGAAAACGAGGCTCGGAATGCCCGCCGCCGCGAGCACTGCCGCGTCGCAGAAATAATCCACGCCGGCCGGTTTGGTTTGGCCGGCGTTTTGTAAAAATCGCCTTACCAGGGGCAACTTTGCGTCCGTTTCCAGCGGCAGGCACGGTGCGAGCTTGGTGCTGCAAATATTCGCGGACAGCTTTTCCCCCGCCAGCAGCGCCTTGATTTCGTGGCGCACGCCGGTTTCTGATTCGCCCGGCAAAGTGCGCCGGTCAATCGTGATCGTGCAGCGGTCGGGAACAATGTTCGGCTGCGTGCCGCCGGCGATCATTCCCACGTTTACCGTGCCCGCGCCG
The DNA here is from genome assembly GCA_903917705.1 of uncultured Verrucomicrobia subdivision 3 bacterium. Taxonomy (GTDB): domain Bacteria; phylum Verrucomicrobiota; class Verrucomicrobiia; order Limisphaerales; family UBA11358; genus UBA11358. The sequence goes on from CAIXBQ010000047.1 coordinate 23,389, forward strand.
AGCAGCCGGTGCTTCCGGCGTCGCAACCGCACCGCGTAATCCGTCTCCAGGATGTCCACGACGTGCGCCATTTGAAGCACGGCATTTGTCCCGAGCTGCGGCGTGGCCCCGTGCGCCGCCTTGCCGCGTGTTTCAAGTTGCAGCCACAAGCTGCCTTTGTGCGCTGTCACGACCTGCAATTTGGTCGGCTCGCCGACGATGGCCAGGTCGGCCTTGAACCCGGCTGCCGCCAGCGCGCGCGAGCCGGCTTGTGCGTTTTCCTCGTCAATCAACCCTGCAAAAACGACTTCTGTTTCGAGTGGTCGCGACTTTGAATTTGCCAGTTCACCCAGCGCGGCGAGCATGGCGGCAATGGCGCCTTTCGTGTCGCATGCGCCGCGGCCATGCAGTCGGCCGTTTTGGCGTTGCGGAATGAACTGGGTGCCATCCGCGCCGACGGTGTCCAGATGCGGTGCGAGCAAAATGGTCTGTCGGGTTTTATTTTTCGGCTGCAAACGGGCGATGACATTGGAGCGACCGGGCAGGACTTTTTGGAATTCCACTTCCAGCCCGGCGCGGGCGGCGGTGACCGCCAGAAAATCCGCGACGTGTTTTTCACCGGCGTGCGGATGGCGGGGCGGCAAAAACGCCGGATTTACGCTGGGTAGCGCAATGAGTTCGGCCAGGAGTTTTTCCGTGCTTGTCACGCCGGCAGGCTGGCAGAAATGCGGCCGGGGCGCGAGAAATTTAGCCGGGGACGGAGCGGAAAGCCGGTTTATCCGCTGCGGCCGTGTGTTTGGGACAATCCCTCAGCTGGGGCTTCAAATTCCGGCAGGCGGCTTGAGGCGCGGTTTGGAATCTGTTATTACCAAGGGGTGTTCTTTCGGAAAAAAGACAAGCCGCGCGAACGGTTTTATTTGTTTCCCGGCCAGGGCGGGAGAAATTACCGGCGCAAGCAGCGGCTGATCATGCGCTGGACGCTGGCGGTGTCGCTGCTTGCGGCGGCCGTGCTGGCGGCTGTGCTCTGGTGGCTGGCTCGGCCTTAACCCTGACGGCGCTTGACCGCGTGGGCTCGGTTGTTACCATGCTTGAAAATTGATGAAACTTTTTCGATTCATCCCCGTGCTGGCCGTGGCGGTTTGCGTGCCGGTCTTTGCCCGTGCGGAAGTGGCTGATGGCGTCAAGGCCGTGGTCAACGATCACGCCATCACTTTTGCCGAGGTCGAGGAATATACCCGGCCGGCGGTGGACTCGCTGCGCCGTCAGTACGCCGCGCAGCCGGATGTTTTCCAGCAGAAACTCAATGAGGCGCTCAATGACAGCCTCGAACAATTGGTCGAACGACAACTCATCCTGCACAGCTTCGACACCGAGGGCTACAAGTTGCCCGATAGCGTCGTGGATCAGATGGTGCAGGAGCGCATCCGTGAACGTTTCGGCGACCGCGTGACCCTGATGAAAACCTTGCAGTCGCAGGGCCTGACCTTTGACCAGTTCCGCAAACAGATCCGCGAGCAATACATCGAGTCCGCCCTTCGCAATCAGAACGTTCAGCGCGAAATCATCATCTCGCCTTACAAAGTGGAATCATATTACACGGCCAATCAGGATAAATTCAAGCTGGAGGACCAGGTCAAGCTGCGCACCATATTCCTTTCCAAACCCGCCCCCGATGACACCAACACTGTCAAGCTGGCGCGTGAAATTCAGGCCAAGATCAAGGATGGCGCCGTTTTTGCCGACATGGCCAGAACCTATTCGCAAGGCTCGCAGCAGAGCCAGGGCGGCGATTGGGGTTGGATTGAGCGCTCCGTGCCCCGCAAGGAGCTTGCCGGGGTGGCCTTTGCCCTCGCGCCCGGCCAGGTCAGTGAAGTGTTGGATCTGCCTGATGGTTGTTACCTGGTGTTGGTCGAGGACAGGAAGCCCGCCCATGCCAAGCCGCTCGCCGATGTGCGCGGCGAAATTGAGAAAACCCTCCGGGTCCAGCAGCAATCGCGGCTGCAGAAGCAATGGATAGACGGCCTTAAGAAGAAAACCTTCATCCGTTATTTCTAACCTCACCGTGCTGCGCAGGGCCATAATCGCGTCCCGACCTGTTGGGTGGCGATGACGTTTCCGGCCGGATTCGGATAAAACCTGAACATGCGCACGATGAAAAAATGGATTGGCATCACCCTCGGTGATGTGACCGGCATTGGCCCGGAAGTCGCCCTTAAAGCCATCGCCGCCGAAGGGCCGGTTGACGAGGCCAGATATCTCCTTATCGGCGACGAGTATTCGGCCCGCCGTTTGAATGCTTCGCTCAACCTCAATCTGCCGCTGAAACCATTCACCGGCGCCGGCTCTTGCGCCGGTGGTAAATTTTTCATCATCAGTCCGCTCGCTGACCCTCTTCCGGAAAATATGCCGGCCGGCTCACCGCTGGCGGCCAACGCCGCGGTTGCCGCGTTGCACGATGGCGGACATCGCTGTCTGCGCGGTGAGCTCGATGCGATCGTCACCGCGCCGGTCAACAAGCAGGCTATCATCCGCGCCGGCCATAAATTCATTGGGCAGACCGAATTTCTCTCCGAGCTTGCCGGGACCAGGCATACCGCCATGATGCTGCTCGGCACGGATGACCGCGGACGCTGGTTGCGTGTCGCGCTGGCCACGGTTCATGTTGCTATCAAGTCCGTACCGGGAAAACTGACGGCGGAAAAAATCGCGCTGGCCATTGAACTCGCCGCCCGGGCTTGCGTGGACCTCGGTTTGCCCCGCGCAAAAATTGCCGTGGCCGGCTTGAATCCGCACGCCGGCGAAGGCGGGGAATTCGGCGATGAGGAAATCACGACCATTGGTCCAACCGTTCAGGCGATGCAGCAGCGCGGCTTCGATGTGGTCGGTCCCTTAAGCGGCGATACGGTCTTTCACTATGCCCTGAAAGGGGAATTTGACGCCGTTGTGGCGATGTATCACGATCAGGGCCTCGCCCCGCTGAAAGCCGTCGCGTTCGACAGCGGTATCAACTGGACGCTCGGCTTGCCGTTCATCCGCACCTCGCCCGACCACGGCACTGCCTACGACATTGCAGGAAAGGGCCTTGCGAATCCCGGCAGTATGATTGCGGCGATCCGGTTGGCGAAGCAGTTGGCGAAAAACAATCAGTAAGGTCGGGCCAGACACTCCATGGCGCCGGAACGGTTGCTGCAATGAACCCTTACCGCATGGCGTGGTGCATCCCGGTCCAGATCAGCCAGCTCATGATGCCGCATATGGCCAGGGTGATGATCCCCCATTTGCGCTGCGCCTTTATCTGCCACCACATGGCCAGGCCGCTGATACCCCAGACCAGCATGAGGAACGCGGTCGCATCCACAATGACGGCCCACCACCAGCGGACGCTTAGGCTTCCGTCGCTGGGATAGCCTCGTGATTTGTGCAGGGCGGTCATGAAGCTCGCCGTGGTGGCAACGAAGCCCAACCGGGCACCGGCTTCCGTGGCGGACGCTTCGCCCGTTGCGAGATTGCAGCGCACATTCCAATGCCGTCCCTCCGCCACCGCGGAAAAAACCAGTTCGGGTACCGATTTTGTAACCAGCGTCGCCGGCAGTGCATTGGTGGATTCATTTATTTTGCCGAGGTCGGCGCCCAGCGCGGACCCCAATGCGTCGTCGAACACCGCCGCGTTCGTCGCCTTGAAGCTCTTAGCCTCCGCCACGTACGCGGGTCTTGTCTTTTTTGTGTTGGCGGCCCACTCGACTGTGCCGGACCGCTGATTGAGATTCAATTGGTATTCCACCAGCCGTCCGTTTGCGACCCCGCCCAATACGAGGTTGCGGGAGAAACGCGGCTGGGAATCATCCGCCAGTTGCCATTCGCCCGGCCTGCGGTCCGCCGCCTCTTGGTGGTTGATGGCATCGAGCACGTTCCGCGCCAGCAAACTTGCAGATCCGGCGGGTTTCAACGCCTCATTGCTCCAGAACGAATCGGGCAGTTCGCGGATGTCGCGGGGTTGCGTCGCCGACCGGCTGTTGACCGGGAAAAACCAATTGCCGTGATTAAAGGCCAGCGCGGATATGCCGTAAACCAGCACCCAGGGCAGCATGAATAATCCGGCGAACAAATGCACCCGCCGGACGATTTTCATAAAATTGACAGGGTAACGGGGCGGGTCGCCGGCCTCAGGTTTGGGAATGGTTGCCATGGATTCGAGGCCGCAAATATATGGCACCGCCTGGGTGGTTCAATCGTGAATCGTGAATCAAAAAAAACGCCCATCCCAAACTCATCCGATCAGCTCACGGACTTTCGCGCCGATATCACCCTGTTTGACGAGTGATTCGCCGACGAGGATTGCGCTGGCGCCGCATTTTCCTAGACGCTCCACGTCTGCCCGGGTGTGGATACCGCTCTCGGCCACGAGGATGGTGTCACGCTGCGGGATGCGTGCTGCGAGTGTTTCGGTCGTGGTCAGGTCCACCTTGAAAGTTTTCAGGTTGCGGTTGTTCACGCCGATGAGCTTCGGGGAAATCTTGAGCGCGCGTTCCAGTTCTTCCTCGTCATGGACTTCAACCAGCACGGCCAGGCCGGCTTCGGTGGCGAGCGAATGGAACCTTGCCAGTTGCGCATAGGGCAAAATGGCGACGATGAGCAGGATGGCATCCGCGCCCCATTCGATGGCTTCGAGGATCTGGCGTTCATCAATGATGAAATCCTTGCGCAGGAGCGGCAGTTTCACGGCTGCGCGGATCTGGCGGAGATAATCCAGCGAGCCTTCGAAAAATTTCTCGTCGGTCAGTACGGAAAGGCAGCTTGCCCCCGCCGCCTCGTATTCCCGGGCGATGCGGACGGGGTCAAAGTTCGTGCAGATCACGCCGGCGGACGGCGATGCCTTTTTCACCTCGGCAATCAGGGCGATTTGTGATGGGCGGCGGAGCGCGGCGAGAAAATCCCGTCGCTCGCCGTGCTCCAGCATCGCGTCGCGCAAATCTCCGGCCGCGATGAGGCGCGCGGGTAGTTGCGCGACTTCCCGCTTCTTTTGTTCAACAATGGTTTCTAAAATGTTTGCCACAGAGATAAATGGGCCACGGAGTTAAAGCGCCAATCGCTTGATGCCATCTTTACGCTGACGCGGATTGAAATTCAACGGTAAACCGAGTTTCCGGCCGGTGGTTTTTTCGGTCAACGAATCGCGTTCCTCTGGAAATTCCAAGCACATGCTGAGGTTTTTCTGTGCCGATGTGGTTGACTATTCCTCCTCATCCTTAACACCCTGCATCCGCTTGAGCGGGCAGCCGGCGCGGAGCCAGGCGTTCACGAATGGATCCAGCGCGCCGTCCATCACGGCCTGCACATCGCTGGACTGTTCGCCGGTGCGGAGGTCTTTCACCATGCGATACGGCTGGAAAACGTAGCTGCGGATCTGGTTGCCCCAGGAGATGCTGCCTTTGTCGCCGTAAAAGCGTTCCATCTCGCTCTTGGCCTGGTCGAGCTTCAGCGCGTAGAGTTTGGAGATGAGCATCGCCATGGCGGTGGCTTCGTTCTGCACCTGGCTGCGCTGCGCCTGCGATGCGGCGACGAGGCCGGTCGGGAGGTGCGTGAGCCGCACGGCGGTTTCCACCTTGTTCACGTTCTGGCCGCCCTTGCCGCCGGAGCGGAACGTGTCGCGCAAAATTTCCGTCTTGGGGATGACGATGTCGGTTTCCAGCAAATCGCTCAATTCGGCGACGATGTCAACGCTGGAGAAACTCGTGTGCCGGCGTTTGTTGGAATCGAACGGCGAGATGCGCACGAGCCGGTGAACGCCGCGTTCCGCCTTGCAAAAGCCGTAGGCGTTTTCGCCCTCCACGCGGAAAGTCACGCTCTTCAACCCGGCGGAATCGCCGGCGAGCGCGTCGGTGATCTCCCATTTCCAGCCGCGCGAATCGAACCAGCGGCCATACATGCGCGAGAGCATTTCCGCCCAGTCCTGCGCCTCGGTGCCGCCGGCGCCGGCGTTGATCGTGAAGATGCAGTTGCACTTGTCGTGCGGGCCGCTCAGGAATGTTTTCAGTTCAAACGTGTCGAGCTCGGCGAACAGTTTTTTTGTGTCCGTCTCCATCTCGGCTTCCAGCTTCAACTGCGATACTTCCGGCTCGGCTTGCGCGAGTTCCAGCATGACCTGCAAATCCTCCACCTGCTTGGCGAAGCGGGCCAGCGGTTCCAGCTTGCCGCGGATGTCATTGGTCTCGTTGATGACCTTCTGGGCGGCCTCCTGGTTGTTCCAGAACGTTTCGCCGGCCATCTGGGCCTCGAGTTCGGCGAGGCGCTGGGTCAATTTGGCGACGTCAAAGAAACCTCCGCAGGTGGGTGAGCTTGTCGGCGGCGGTGGCGATTTGCGGTTTGACGATGTCGAACATGGGGGCGGAGGATAGCGAAGCGGAAAGCCGGAATCCAGCAGTGAATCTCAGCGTTTTTGGCGTTGCCGCCATCTCTGCCACAGCCGGAAAAGCAGCCAAAGCAGGACCAATAGCAGCAACAGCAGGCAGCCCGGTCGTTTTAAACTTCGAAAAAAAATCTTCCGTCGATAATCAGAAAAAGACAGGCTCGTAACTTCATCCTCCGGGGCCACGGCGGCATTGGGCGCGGTTCGAACCGTGACCTCGCCGTCGGTTTGCGTCTGGCCGGCGAGTTTGGGGGCGCGTGCGGTCGGGGAGGCATGCCTGTCTGCATTTTGACGTAAAAAAACCACCGGTAACCGTCGGGCTGCCTCGGCCGTATTAGTGGCGTTGTTGGACACCGAGTTGGCAGGATTCGTCGCCCCGGGAATGTTCGGTGATTCTGTTGCGGGAGCAGCGGATCCGGGGGAGATTCCGTCCGCCTTCGCGACCGGAATGAAAAAATCGTTTGTCGGGCCGTTTCCGGTGCCTTCGATGGCCAAGCGGAAGTTATGGGCTTCCTCCACATGGCCGTCGGCAAACAGCAGGTTGCCCTTGTACCGGTGCATTATCCCGGACCAGCGCAGCTCCTGGCCGGCTGCCGGGTAGATGCTGCTTCCGGCCTGTCCGGTGACCAGATTCCGGTCGCCGGAAAGGATGGTTTCCGGGTGGAAATATTCCGCGTCCACGCCGACGAAATAACTTAAATTATGGTTTCTCAGGCTGACAAAATTGGCGGCGGCTGAACGGGTGTCGGTCGGACAAATCAAAATTCGCGGGGTGGTCAGTTCGGCTTCCAGTGCCTCAAAATTGCGGTAGGCAAAGTAGAATTCCCCGTTCGCAAGGTAACCGTTTTGCACAAACTCCCTGGCGCCCCCGTCGGTGACCGGGGTCTGCATCGGAAATCGGCTGCCGTGATCATGGGCAAAGGAATGGAATGCGATGCCGATCTGGCTCAAATTATTTTCGCACCCGGCCAGCTTCGCCCGGGCGGTCCCGCGCACCATCGCCGGCAGCAGCAGGGATGTCAGGATGCCGATGATGGCGATGACGCATAGCAACTCCACTAGGTCGTGTTAACACTAATTGACTTTTGGGGGTAAAGTGAGCAAGCTGGGGTTAATGGAGATAACCGAGAGTCAATATGAGCGGATTGCCGACTGCCTGCCGCGGCAGCGCGGCAATGTCAGCCTGAGCAATTTACAA
>CAIXBQ010000048.1 GCA_903917705.1 uncultured Verrucomicrobia subdivision 3 bacterium
CAGAATTGAAATCGAAAAATGACCGGACAGCGGTTTTATCCAGTTTTTACAATGGTGAAATCGCTGTCAGCAAAAACTAAACCGGACAGCAGTGATTTTGGGGTTCTTCCTATTGTTTGCTGACTTTCCTGTAATCCGTGGTCTGTGGCCCTGTAATTTCTTTCTTTTTCTTCCTTCGTCCCCTTCGCGCGACCCATTCTCAATAAAGGGGCCAATTTGCGCGAATCAGCGATACCTGCGGACCCGCCTATCAAGAGTCTGATTCCAGTTTTTGCTGCAAAGTCGGCTTAATGGCCGCAATCTTGCTCCCCCAAATGTGGTATGGGACAACTGGCTGGATGTGATATTTTAGGATTAGTCTTGGAATAATTGATTGAAAAATATCATCAGTGCTGTTTTCGCAGGTAGATGGCCGATGCCCCATGCGCCGGCTTGTTTTGGCCGGTCAGCGAAATGACCAAATATTTATATTTTATTACCCTGTTTATGATTAGAAAATTTGCCCGCTTGATGTGGCTTGGCTTTGCAAGTTTGTTGGTCTTTGCCGGCGGCCGCTCGTGGGCCTTGCCGGATAACTTTTCCCTCACTGTCACCAACGCCTGGACGAAGCAGCCGGTGGTGTTCAACCTCCAGCGCTACAATTTGCGCGCGACGAATTATCAGGTGCGGATTTATTCAGACGCAACGAACTATTCGCTGTTGCCTACGAACCAGATTCCCGAGGTCACGACCTATCGCGGGCGCATCACGGGTGATCCGGGAGCCGTCGTGGTCGGCGCGTTCAAGGTGGATGGCACGTTTTATTATAATGTCAGCTACGGCTGCCGCTGGCAGGCGTCCACCTCGGAATCCGATCCTTACGACACGACCAACCGGCTTTCTTGGGGCGGCTGGGGTGTGGGCGCGCCGGTGGCCACGACGAATCTTCCGGTCTTGGGTTATGTGACCAATTATTCGGTGGTCCCCACCAACCTGCCGCAGCACATCACTTGGGCCACGAATAATTATCCGGCCGCGGCGGCGGTGAGCTGCGGCGGCCCGCCGTATATGAACAACCTCAAGCAGGTCCCGGTGCAGCGGGTTCGGCTGGTTTTGGATTCGGACTATTACCGTTTTTTTTCCAAACTCGCCGGCAGCAATGTCAACACCGCCATCTTGATGCAGGAAAGCCGCATCAACGACGTGGATTATGAGCAGTCGCGCGACCTGGGCATCTGTTATCAGATCATGTGCGTGTGTGTGCGCACCAATACCCAGCTGCCCTACACCACCACCACCGGCGACCTTTCGGAAGAGACCTCTTTTTGGAGTCCGGATCCCGGCTATAGCCACGGCGTCGTTACCAACGGTTGGTTTGACATGGTGCACGGCTCGGTCAATGTCGCTGACGCCGGCGGATGGGCGTTTGCCCCCGGCGATTTCAGCGTGATGGATCCTGACTGGTGCGGCTTCGCCTCGGGTCACGAAATGGGCCACAACTGGGGGCAGAGCCATTACAATTCGGTGCGTGACTATACCGGCGACAACTATTGGCACATCGCCATGACCGGGTCGGGCTTCGGCTACTCGACTTGGGATGCTAATACCGCGCAAAACCTCCGTCATTCCGGTTCAAAGAGCGGTTATGAGTGGGTGAAATATAATTACCTGGTCCCGCCGCATGCCACGCCGGATCTGGCGTCCACCCGGACCAATCAGGCGGTGAGCGTCAACGTGCTCTTGAACGATTACATCGCCAACAGCAACACCTTGTCCATCGTTTCGTTTGAGACCAACACCGTCTATGGCGGCACGGTGACGAATCTCGGCAATGGCGTTTTGCAATACAAGCCCGCCGCGAATTTCGTCGGTTATGATTTGTTTCATTATTACGTCGGCGAACCGTCCGGCTTGAAGAGCCTCACCGCGGTGAAGGTTCTGGTCGCGAGCGACGCCAGTCCTTTGCTCGGCGAATGGCCGTTGAACGAGGCCGGCGGCACCAGCGCTGCCGAGGCCACCGGTAATGGCGCGCCGGCCACGCTTTACGGCACGGCCAGTTTCACGTCCGGCTCGGTGCCCGGCGTCGGCGGCGGCACCGCGCTGCATTTCGATGGCGCGGGCTACGCGCGCTTCAAGGGCATCTGGTTTGATTCGTTCAACACCAACCTGAGCATTTCCCTCTGGTGCAAACCTGATGCGACCCCAAGCGGTGAGCAAATGCTCTTTATGAAATGTTCGCTCGACGCCAACAACTCCCCCGGCCTCCGCCTCGGCATGAACGGCTCAACCTTTTTCTTCAGCGGCTGTACCTTTGGTGGACAGAGCAGTTTCAGCGTCAAGGCCGCCATCGTGCCGCAGGCTGGCGTGTGGTATCATCTGGTCGGCGAAATCGATCGTGGCAGCGGCCTGATCCGGCTGTTTGTCAACGGGGTTGAATACACCGCCACCTCCGGCACCCGCACCATTCCGGCGGGCGAATTTATCTCGGGCGATAACTGGCCGGCCTTGGGCGTGGCCAATGACGGCGGCGGCAGCAAGTCCTGGTATGTCGGCGCCATGGATGACGTGCGGCTCTATGCCAAGGCGCTCTCCCTGTCGGAGGTGCAATCCATTTATTCCGGCGCGGGCGTGTTGCCGGCGGGCGGGCCGCATCCCTACGATGGCGAGGGCAACGTGGCGTTTCAGCCCCGGCTCACCTGGCAGCCGGGCGGCACCAATGGCTTTCAATACAACGTCTTCCTTGGCACCAATGCCGCCAATGTCGCTGCCGCGACCACCAACTCGGCGGAGTTTGCCGGCCGCGTCGGGACCGCCGGTTTCGTGGTCACCAACGCCCTCGCCACCAATCAGGCCTATTTCTGGCGCGTGGATGAGCTGACCGGCACGAATGTGATCGTCAGTGACGTGTGGGCTTTCACCACGGCGGTGGATGCAATCCATGGCGGTTTGAAATTATATCTGTCGCTCGACGCCCGGGACACGTCCGGGACTGCCACGTTTGACCGTTCCGGCACGCCGTATCACGATGGCACGCTCTCCGGTTCGCCGACGCAGGCAGTGGGGCAGGTCAACGAGGCGCTCAGCTTCAACGGCTCGAGCAGTTGTGTGGAAACCCCCGCGCTGAGCATGACCACGAGCAACGCCACGTTCCTGGCTTGGTTGTATTTGACCAATACCCAGGGCAGCTACACCGGTGTCATCATGTGTAACGGTGGCTCAACTTGGTCGGGGATGATGATCTCCTCTTCCGGCACCCGGTTGGGATACCAATGGAATGACGACAGCGGCACCTGGGGCTACAACTCCGGCCCCACCTTGCCCTTGAATCAGTGGGTGCTGGCCGCCGTTTCCGTCACCAACAGTCTGGCGACGTTTTACCTGGGTCAGACGAACGGCGTGCTCACGAGCACTACCTTGAGCCACACCCACATCTTGCAGGCTTTCGACGGGCCCATGGACGTGGGCCGTGACTCATCCGGCTGGGGGCGTTATTTCAAGGGTTTGATTGACGAAGTCTGCGTCTGGAACCGCGCCTTGAGCGCCGCCGAAATCGGCTCCATTCTCACCAACGGCCTCAATGGCGTGAGTTTCGCCGGCGGGCCGGCCGCCCCGGATACCAACACCTTCACCTGGGTCGGTGACTCCGATGTGTATTGGACCAACGCGCTGAATTGGGCGACCAATGGTGTTCCAAGTTCCGCCAACACCGTCTATTTCAATGATGCTGCCCGGCTCACCGGCACCCAGTTGGGCACGAACCTGTCCGTTGCTGGCGTCAACATTTCCGGCAGCATCCGCAACGTCGGCATTTACGGAACCAACACGCTCACGCTCGGCGCGGGCGGCATCCTGATGACCAACGTCACGGCCAGTCTCGCGCTCGGAACCGCCGTGTCGCTTGGCTCGGCGCAAACGTGGACCGTGCCGGACAGTTGCACGCTGACGCTGACCAACAAACTATCGGGCACCGGCAATCCGCGGCTCACCATTGCCGGCGGCGGCACGGTGAATTTGAACAACAATACTTCCGGCAGCAGCTACAGTGGCGTGGTGGTGGTCAACGGCGGCACGTTGAGTTTGCCTTTCGGTTGGTATACGGCATCAGTCACCGGCAACGTCAGTGTCGGCACCAATGGCACAGTAATTTTCAACACGCATCCGTATGGCGGCTACTTGGACAACTATACCACCAATGCCGGCCTCATTATCGTCAATGGCGACAATGCTTGCGCCAACTTGGAATTGCGCGGCGGGCAGATCACCGGCAATGGCGATTTGCGCGTCGGCGATGGTTGGGGTTCCAGCTCCGGCGGCAAATGGGCGGCGCGTGCCAACAACGTCACAGCGGTCATCAACATCGCCTACCTGTCGCTTTACAACGTAAACACCACCTTTATCGTCGAGAATGGCACGGCTGATCCCGACCTGCTCGTTTCATCGCCGATGAAGGACGGCGCAAATGGCTCCGCGAGCTTCACCAAGAGCGGCGCGGGTTCGCTCACACTCACGCAGCCGAACCTTTACACCGGTAATACCACCAACAGCCAGGGCACACTCAATCTTGACGGCACGGATAACCTTCTTCCGGTCACCACGGGCCTCTATCTTGCCTCCGGCACGGCTTTGAATTTGAATGGCATCAACCAGACGGTCGCCAGTCTTTCCGGCGCCGGCGCCATCAACCTTGGCTCTGGATCATTCACCGATGCGACCGCTAGCACCAATACTTATAGCGGCATCATGAGCGGCAATCCCAACGGGCAGGTGGCGGATGACACCATGACCGCGCCGCCGGGTGGTTTTGCGATGGCCGGCTCGGGCAAACTGACGCTGACGAATGTTCAAACCTATGTGGGCGACACTTGGGTTTCCTCCGGCACCCTTGCGCTGGGCGGCGTCGGTTCGCTGGCGGCCAGTTCCAATCTTGTGGTATCCAGCGGAGCGGTGCTGGATGCCACCGCGCGCACCGACGGCACGTTGAGGCTGGGTTCCGGCCAGACGCTTGCCGGCTTCGGCAGCGTCCTCGGCAAGGTTGCCGCCACCAACGGTGCGGCCATCGCCCCCGGCAACGCCGGGACCATCGGCACGCTGACCTTCAACAGCACCG
>CAIXBQ010000049.1 GCA_903917705.1 uncultured Verrucomicrobia subdivision 3 bacterium
CGACTCGGGCGTCGCTGCAGCCCCATTCGCGTCAAAGAACGTTTCCACGCCGCTTGCTTCGGGAAAGATGCGGAAGCGGCAGACAAGATTTGTGTTAGCCTTGGCCGTCACTAGCACCTGCAATGATTCTTCTTCGGTGACACACAATCGGCCGCTGTGCGCGGCAATGGAAACGCCTCCGTCTGCCGCCGCGCGCCAGTCTGGCGTCACCGGTGCGGGGTTGGTGGCCTGTTGCCGAATCCATTCGGTGCCGGTTTGCAGATTGCGAAACGAGGTGGCGATGAAAAGACCGTCTTGAATCCGCCAGGTGCGTTCAAAATATGAATTGCCCAGCACCAGTTTATCGTCGCTCCAGCGCGCGTAGCAGGATCTGAACTGGACGGTTTCCGCGAGGGAAGAATTGCCAACAACACACGCGGCGACGACCAGAAACAACGCGGCTCGTTTGAGATATTTGGGCCGCCTAGAAAGCTGTTCGTTTGAATTCATTTTGGTCAGACAGCAGAGCATCATGGATAGGTCAAACGATAAAACACGGAGCCGCTGGCTTGATTGACTGGCATCACCATGACATTGGTGTTGATGGAACTGGAGATCGTCGTCCAGTTTGTGCCAAGCCCCGAATTGATACCGTTGGTTTGGGTTTGCAACGACCAGCCAATAAAGTTGGTCGGCCAGGCCAGAGTCAGATTGCCACCACCGGGACTAAAGCTGGATGCTGACAGCGTGGGAGGTGCGATCACCGTCAGTTGAAATGAATCCATGACCGTGCCACCACCGGGCGTGGTCGCGGTGACATTGATAGCCGTTGTGCCCAAGGCATTGGCCACCGGCGTGATGGTCATGGTGCGGTTGGTGCCGCTGCCACCAAAGAGAATGTTGCCATCGTTCACAAGCGCCTGGTTCGTGGAGTGGCCGCTCAAAATCAAGTTGCTGGCGGAACCGCTGCTGATACCCACGGTGAAACCAACCGGCCCCAGCGTGGTGTTTTTGGCGATCAACCGGTCGGGAAGCTGGGAAATACTCGGCACGCCAACGCCGCTGCTGATATTCCGATTGGTGGTGCCATTGGCGAGAACTTCGGTGAATTGCAAATTGCCCGTCGAGTTAGGATCTGCCGAAACATAAAATTTGCGGCCATCGGTCAAATCAACCCGCGCTGAATTTGGTCCGGTGGAGACGACGGCGGAAACGGGATTGGTTTTACCGACGGCCAGCGGCAGTAGCAGCGTGAGAAACTGATTGGTGCCCGTGGCTGAGAGACTGTGTTTCACCGTCGTGCAGGAAGCGTAACCCGGCTGCCCCGGAGTGATGTTCCACCCGGCAAGCTGCGTGGCACTCGGTCCGTTGGACTGGCCGACGACAGCCGCGACGGTGAGATTGGATTGCAGACACGGCACAATGGCCAGGTTGGCCAAACCGGAGTTGGTGGTGCAAATAACCTTGGTGACTGCATCCAATTTGGTGGTCGTCGGCAGCAGATGCCAGCGCGCTTCATACGAATGACTGGTTGCGTTGGTGGGAACCAGCGTGTCGGCGATGAGATAAATATCGGGCTGCACAAAGAGGACGCGGCGGGTTTGGGTTGCGGGACGGTTGTTGTAGCTGCCGTAACCCCGGTTGTAACTGCTGGCGGCGAAATTGTGCGTGAGCGAATCTTCCCACCGCATCGCCCGTGGCGATTGGGAAATGTAATCTGGATCGGTCATGGAAGCGGTGGTTTGAATGCCGCTGACGCCGCCAAATTGATCCTGACCATCCACCATGACGGTGTTGTGCGAGGCAGAACTCAGGCCGTAGTTGCGCCACAGACTTCCCGTGGTGTATTCGCCGCCACCCGAATCGAACAACAACTCACGTCCCCAAGCCCAGAGCACAACATTGAGCGCGTCGTTGTGCTGGTGAGCCAAACCCAAAGGACTGGCATCGAAGCAAAGATAATTCGCCGCATTGCTCCAACCGGAGCGCATGACATTGTAACCGGCGTAGGGAAAACTGTAGGAAGTTTGCGCCGGCGTCGTCCCGCTGGCACCAAAGGTGGCGGCATAAAGAAAATCCGTGCGGTTCGGGTAAAGCGAATAGCCGGTCTGAAGATTGTCCACGCCGCTGCGAGAGTTGATGCAGTCATTGAATTGCGGCAGCGTGCCATCCGGCGCCAGCAGCCACATGGAGTAGGCGAAAGAATTTTCCAAATTGGCCACATAATTTGGCGGCAATTCTCCGGTGCGTCCTTCCAGATCGGCCAGATTGTAAAGGTTCAAAAGATTGCCCTGTGAAATGAGATCGTAATTGGGAGTCAGCTCCAGCTCGGCGCCGTCGGGATAAAACTGGTTGGTCTGATAATTGTAAAGCTGCTGGATTGATGCCGACCGCCAGTTCGTGGACTCATTCAACTCAGGAAACAAAGAACCCACAGTAAAAAGCCCCATTTGCTCGGTCGTCACCCAGTTGCCGCTGGCGGTCGGATACAATTTCAGATAGCGCGCGTGCTCAACGCACGACTTCAAATAATGCACAACGCTTTCCGATCCGAACGACGGCGAGGTCAGGCAGCGGAAGAATGTGTTGGGCCAAATGTCGGTCATGCGGATGCCGGCCTCCAGCGTGCGCCAGGGCGAACCGACACCGTTCTGCTTGGTGGCTGGGACCGGGCATTGATTGAACCAATCCTCCATTTGAACCACCCAGGTCTGCGGATACAATTCATTGCCCGTGCCCCAATAGGTGTCGCCGAGGTTGGGCCAAAAGACCATGCGGTTGAGCTGCCACTGCCATTCGCTGTTGTCGGTGTAATTGTAATTGGTGTCCAAGGTGACATTGTAGAGCCAGTCAATGTTGCTGTTCGCAAACGTGTAGCTAATGCCCACGACACTCACATTGCCGATCACGGTGTTGTTTGCGCTGGACAGCGAATAACCGACCGTGTTCGTCACCTGACGCGGATCGAAATACCAGTTCACATTCGTGCGCGTCCGCAGATAGTTCGTCAGATTCGTTTTGGCGGCGGTGTAGTTGGCGGCGGTGACGTTCGTTTTAACCAGCTCCAGTCCGGGATAATTCAAATTCAACGCGGCGAACAAATTGGAATCGGAGAGCGTCGGCCCGACCCAGTTCACGATCTGGATGAACGGGCTGGAAACACTGCCGCCGTAGCTGGCATCGCCGCCGAAACTGGCCGTGATGGAATGTGAACCGACCGTCAACCCATTCGTTGAAAATGTCGCCACGCCTGTGGTTGTGGTTCCTGTGCCGAGAGTATTTGTGCCGTCGAGAAAGGTGATGACGGAACCGTTGGCCGGGGCCGGGCTGACGGCGGCTTGAAACATCAATGCGCTGCCGAGCGTGGACGGATTGCTGCCCGAAGACAGTGTCAGTCCCGTGGTGGTAGGAATCAAAACCGCGCTCACCATCAAATAAAGTTCCCCGTTGCTGATGGACAATGAGGAAATGTTTCCGGGAGTCGAAACGGAAGGCGCGCTGCCAGCCACCAGCCCTCCCGCGCCTTTCGAAATAATTTTGTAAGTGCCCAAACCAAATGGCCCATTGGTGTTGTTGACCGTAAAATCGGTGGATACAGACAAGGTCAGCGTGCCATTGCTGACAACCAACGCCGGACTGGAGGCGAAAGAAACCGACACAGCACCGGAGGCGGTGTTCAAATTTCCCTTGATGGTTCCGGTGGCCGATGCGCTGTTCGAGAGGATTTGGCCCAGGCTCAATGTGTAGGAACTCAAACCTGAGACATCCATGGTTGCGCCGCCAGCAACGCTGATGAGCGACGAGCCAGCAATCGAACCAGCCCCTCCCAACGCGAGCGTGCCCGCACCGATGGTGGTGATGCCGGTGTAGGTGCAGGCATTGCTCAACGTGAAAGTGCTGCCGCTGCCAGTCAAAGCCAGATTCAAATTGCCGGCGATATTTCCGTTGTAGAACTTCGTCTTACCAGTTCCCGCCAAGGTCAAAGTGCCCACCGTGATGCTGCTATTCGTGACCACGGTCGCGGTAAGCGTGGCGTTGACATCGCTGGCCAGTGAACCGAGCGTCTGATTCTGACCATTCAAATCAAATGTCGAAGTCGAAAGCGTGCCCGCCGTTTGGTTGATGGCAAAATCCGTGTTCGTCGGCAACACATCGTTCGCACCCAATTTCAAAAATGAATTATTGCCAACTGCGGAACCGCTCGGCGTCATGATCGTGCTGCCGGTGTAGGACTGATTCGACAGGATAATGAACGTCGCCGTATTCAATTGATACTGCACACTTCCCGAACCCGAGATGGCGTTGGAGACGATAAAACCACCGGCCAAACTGCCACGCCGCCAGACGACTTGGCCGTTATTAATGATCTTGGCGGAGCCGAAACTTCCCCGCTGGCCAGCATTGGCTCCGATTTGAAGGGTGCCGAGTTGGAGGTTGATCGTGTCGGCCCCGGTCTGATTGCCGTCGCCATTGAAGTTGATCTTGCTGGTCGAGGCGTAGTAAGTGAACGAGCCATTCACCGGGCAACTGATCGTTGCGCCGCCGCTGGAACCGTTCGTAATAACGCCACCATTCAAGTTGATGGGGTTATTGGGCAGACTCGCTGTGCCACCCGAGTTAAACCCGTTAGTGCCGATTGTATAAAAAGTGGCGGTGCTGAAGGGCGTGAGAAAAATGATTTTGGCCGGGGCAAGGGTCGTGCCGTTGACAATCGTTCCACCGGTTCCCGAGGCACCACCGCCAAACGTAACAGTGTCGCCGTTCTGCATAAGGTTGTTGTAGGTGCTGCCGTTATACCACGGCGCTCCCGAAGGCAGCGAGGCCACACCCTGATTCCAAGTGCCCGCGCCTTCGGCGAGGCTACTGGACGATGTCGTCCATTGCAGATTTGCGGCTGGCAGATTCAACGCAATCAACACCAAGAAACCCGGCAGCATCCGGATTGCGTTGCTCCATGAAATAAAAAAAGGAGGCATGATATTTTGAGTCAAACTAGAACTGAGTAATTTACATCTCTGGCGGCAACTTTCAATTTGTCATCAATCGGAAATACGGAATCCGGTCAAGCGGCACATTCAAGTCATACGTTGCCCCACCTTCATATTTTTTACCATCGTCAGCGAGCCACTT
The DNA here is from genome assembly GCA_903917705.1 of uncultured Verrucomicrobia subdivision 3 bacterium. Lineage (GTDB taxonomy): Bacteria > Verrucomicrobiota > Verrucomicrobiia > Limisphaerales > UBA11358 > UBA11358. The sequence continues at coordinate 5,110 of CAIXBQ010000049.1, forward strand.
CCCTTTCGGCAACACCACTTGTCGCGCATTTCCCTTCCGGTCGAGCGGAGCAACCAGAATGGAATCGCCGAGCATGAATTGGTCCTTGATGTTCTCGAAGCCTTGGTGCGGAAAAACATATTCCAGCGAACGCACGATTGGCTCGCCGGTTTTGGCAGATTGCCGCGCGAGTTCGAGTATGGCTGTCGTGAACTGCTCGCGGATTTTCACCGCTTTCTTCACCGCGTTCAGATGCTCGGCGTCCAAGACCCGCCAGGGCGCGACCGAGAATTGCATCATCGGCATCAGCGCGTGGATTTGCGCGGAGCGGACGACCAAATCCTGATCCAGCGCTTTGCGGTTGAGAAAGGTTTCGTAATCCCCGCCACCAATCAGGTCCGGACAGGAGAAGGTGTAGCCAGCGAGACCCTCGGTGAGCATGTGCGGAATGAGTTGCTGCACCTCGCCCCAGGAATGGCCTTTGTCGTGCAACCGCTGCGCCAGCGGCTGGCCGGCCATTTTCCAGCAGGCGCGATATTCATTGAGGGGAAAGCGCAAGCCAAACTGCGCATACAACTCGCACTGGCGATTGGGTGAGGCGGATTCTTTGCTCAAGGCATCCGGCGGATAAAAATACATATCACCAGCATCGAGCTTGAAACCGTCCACGCCAAAATCCTTCACCAGTCGGTCCAACTCCGAGTTGAACCATTTCACCGCCGATGGATTGCTGAAATCCAGCAGTGCGGAATAGCCGTTCCACCATTTGATCATGGCGGGATCGGTGGCGGTGGCCCAAGTCGGCTTGGCGGGCGTTTGCTGCATCAGGAAACATTTGTCCTTCAGCAGTTGTTTCACCAGACGGGCCTGATCCGCGCTCACGAACGGACAGACCCACAGCATCACTTTGAAACCCATGCGATGCAGCTCGTCTATCATCTGTTTCGGATTGGGAAAGCGGCCCGGATGAAAATTCCACAGGCCGTAGTCTTCCTGCCAAGTGTCGTCAATCATCAGCACGCCGGGCGGAAAACCGTTATCAAGAATGCCGCGGGCGTATTTCAGAACGTCGGCTTGGTTCTGGTTGTAGGTGAGTTCAATCCAGGTGTTGTATTGCGGCCGGGAAAAGAGCAATTCGTCGGGCATCCGACCCGAGGCGGGAAAGAATTTTTCCGAAACAAACTTCCGAGCCTCGGCAAGACTATCGCCGACACGTCCGTGCTTCACTTCGGCACGAGCGCTGGTGATGATAATGTTGTCGGCTGCAACCTCAAAAGCAAAAGGCTCATCGCTCCACACCCACAAGCCGTGACTGCCCAGTAGCAACGGTTGCATCTGATTGCCACGGTTGTTGCCATAAAAATCCCAGCGATAGCCATTGGTGCATGGAAAATGCTCGCCGTCCCGGATGAAGCCGGGCCAGATTTTTTCGCCAGGTTGCAAGGAGATGGTTAAATCGCCTGACGATGTTTTTTCAGGTTTTGAATTATCAGGAAGTGCCTGGGCGTTGATCGCGAAACAGTGAAGTAGCAGCAGGATCCCCGCGTATATCATCGGTTTGTTCGGATTCATATTTATTTTAGAAAAGGCAGTGCCAATGGGGCTCTCGGCGTCCCGCCGCCGCCAATGGACAACGGTGCATTATTGTCAACGATGCAAAGGGCGGCGTATATCTTGGCGATATCCCGCGCCCAAGGGTTGTCCGTTTTCATGGTGACGAATTCAAACCCCCAGTTTTTTTTGAAGTTCGTCGTGAACCTTCCGGCGGGAGACCATTCGGTTTCGATGGCGAAGACATTCCAACCAGTGCCGTCCACATAATAGGCGCCATAATCTTGGAACGCCTTGGCGAGCATTTTTCCCGGAACAGTCTCAAACTTGAAATCATTGAGATTCGTGGCTGCCGGAATAGCAAACAACGCCCCCAAACGGCATCCGATTGGAATTGGAACCTGTTTTGTCCTCTCACTGCCGTAACGGCTGGGGCCATCTACATCTTGAGTAATGGCCGGCCAGCGAAAGCCTTTGACATTGTCATCGTAGTAGCAATTTCTGCGGCCACTTAAGTTGATCTTCAAGGCGTGCCGGATAGGACCAGAAGTGGGAGATAACTCATCTAATCTTAAAGTTCCACCGATGGCTGAAAGCCCGGAACCACCATGTGCTCCGTAGTAGCCGTCTCCATAAATGTCCGTATCCGGCATCAAGTCCATGGAAGTTGCATGCGTTGAGTTTTTTCCATGGGCAAAGGGTTGCGTTTGAACAATCGTCCTCCGGTCAGGCATCAGGATGGCAGCGCCCAAATTTGGCGTAAGGCCATCCCAATTGGCCCGCGACACTTCAAAACTACGGGGGATCGGATAACGGCCCATCAGTCCACCAGTGATTTTCAATCGGTCCCGATTTCTATTCCAACCGGCGTCATTGGTGTAAACCTCCATGAGCGGCTCTGCCGGCGTCAGGATGATAAGATCTTCGTCAACGGTCAGCGTGCCTTCAGCAGGAGTTTCCAATTCTGCCGGAACATATTTGGCTCCGCTGCCAATGGGCATATTCCAAATGGACTTTTTGGAAAACGGCCAAAGGAACGGATCACGCGCGGTCAAAGTGGTGTCATACGCAAATGGATCGCGCATCTTTGGCGAGTCGGCCACGGCCCAAGAAGCGAGATCGGCGGCGTTTGCAATTTGCAACAAGGCCAAGATCAAACCAACGATGCCGTGCTGCATCGGCTGCATCCAATATGTTCCAACTTGCTTCATAAAGCGGTGAATTTCCCGATCAAGTCACCGATAAAAACTTCGAACTCACCCGGCTCGACGACGCGTTTCATTTGCGCGTTGAACAAGGCCAGTTGATCGTAGGCGATGGTCAGTTCCACGGTTTTTTTCTCTCCGGGCGCGAGCGAGATACGCCTGAAAGCCTGCAACGATTTTACCGGCGTCGTGGTGCTGCTGACCACATCATGGACAAACGCCAGCACCACTTCATCACCGGCGCGCTTCCCGGTATTCGTCACGTCCACCGTCACGGTGACATTCTCGCCCGACTTGATTTTGCCAGTCAACCGGAGGTTGTCATATTTGAAAGTCGTGTAGCTCAAGCCGTGGCCGAACCAGAACAGTGGCTCGGTTTTGCCCAAAATATACTTGCGATAATTCTGCGACGGCATGTGATTGTATATCGTCTGAATATGACCCGCGCTGCGCGGAATGGTGATGGGCAATTTGCCGCTGGGATTGACCAGTCCAAACAGGATTTCAGCGACAGCTTGTCCGCCTTTGCATCCCGGCTCCCATGCTTCGACGACGGCGGGAACGTGATCCATCGTCCACTCCGACCCGATGGGCCGACTGTTGACCAGCACCACGACCACCGGTTTGCCGCTCGCCACCACGGCCTGCACCAACGCCAATTGATTTCCCGGAAGTTCGATGTCACTGCGATCCACCTCCTCGCCGCTGGTCTTGTCGGCGTAGTCAAAGCGCATGGTATTTTCGCCGACCACCATCACGGTGAGATCGGCAACGGCAGCCTGCTTGGCCGCTTCTTGAATTGCTTCGGGTTTCGTTGTCCGTGCCTTCGAGCCGCAGTCGTAATAGCTGACCTCGCAATCTGCTGGGGCAATCTGTTTCATTCCTTTCAGCACGGTGATGATGTTCTGTTCCGGCTGCGGTGTGACCCAGTCGCCGAGTGTGGCCTGGGTGTCGGCCAGCGGGCCGGTCACGAGAATGTGCTTGAATCGCTTCGCATCCAGTGGCAGCAGTGACTGCTCATTCTTCAGCAACACAATACCCTTGCGCGCAGCGTCCAGCGCGGTTTGTTGGTGTGCAGCGCTGAAAGTGACTTCCGCCGCCTGACCCAACGGCGTTTGCGCCTGCTCGAATAAGCCGAGCTTGAATTTCGCGCGCAGAATCCGGCGCACGGATTCGTCAATGCGCGATTCGGGAATACGGCCTTCTTTTACCAACTCGATCAGCGGCTCAAAGAATCCCGGCCCATGCATGTGCATGTCCACGCCGCCCATGATGGCGTGATAAACGGCTTCCTTCTGATTGGCGGCCACATGATGCACGCCCACCAAACCTTCAATGTCCATCCAGTCGCTGACGACGAATCCGTTGAAGCCGCCCTCGCGCCGCAAGACATCCTCGATCAGCCAGCGGTTGGCGTGACACGGCACGCCGTTCAACTCGTGGTGCGCCGTCATGACGGAACCAACCCCCTCTTTGAAGGCGGCGAGATACGGCGGCAGAAAGACACCGCGCAACGTGTGTTCGGAAACATCCGTCGGCGCAAAATTAAGACCGTTCACCGGCTGGCTACCGGCGATGGCGTGCTTCACGCAAGCAAGAATATGATTGGCGTCCGGGCCATCGTGTCCTTGTAGCCCACGCACCGCTGCCATGCCCAACCGGCCGACGAGAAACGGATCCTCACCAAAAGTCTCCCCGGTTCGTCCCCAGCGCGCGTCACGCGCGACATCTACATTGGGCGCAAACGTCCATTGCGATCCGTTGGCCCGCGTTTCCTGCGCGGTCTCAGAGGCAATCTGCTCCTCCAATGATTCATCGAAGCAACTCGCCAAGCTCAGCGACGCGGGATAGATCGTCGCGCCGATCACCAGGCCGTCGCCATGAATCGCATCAATGCCAATGATCAGCGGAATCTTTAGCCGGCTTTGTGCCGCCAGTGATTGCAACCGGTTGGCCTCCGCCGGCGTGGTGACGTGGAGAAAGGAACTGACTTTGCCTTGACGCACCAGATTGTCCAGAGCGCCAAAGGTCAAATCCGGATACATCGGGATTTGATCGCTCGTGGTCGGCGGCTTTTCTCCCTTCCAATCCTCCTTCAAACGCTCGATGCCGACGTATTGGCACATCTGGCCGACTTTTTCCTCCAGCGTCATCCGCGCCAGTAACGCATTTACTTGGCGATCGAGATTAGCTGTGCTGGCTGGCGATTCTTCTTCGGCGGCGAGCCTCGCAGCGATGGCGGAGGTCAAGGTGATTAACAGAACTGCTTCGAGTATTGGTAATTTCCGATTCATATTGTCAGCAAATTATTTTTGATTCCGCAAAGTTTCGTTTCGTTCCGTTTTTTTCAAAAACGCAGTCCTCTTTGCCATAGTCAAACGTTTTTCTAGGGACTTTTTGGCACGAACAGCAGTGCAATCAGGTGGCGGCCAAAACTAATGGCTCAACCCTAAATGCGGGACTCACCTTCCGCTCATTGTGATGCAATGAACCTTACCTCAACATCAACTTTGAAATAACTATCCAAACGGAGGGGTGACGGAGACTCTGCAAACTTTGGATCCGTCGCGGGTGGATTCGAGTGGCGGCGCTACCCCAATAACGCCGCCACCCAACCCAACCCAACCCGGAACCCATGATCCGGTGCTTGTGACGGGAATCCAAACCCGCCACGAAGTTCTTGTTATGCTTCAAGCGGCCAACGACGAAGATGGAAGTGTCGCCTTCCTTGAATTACGATAGCCTCGCACGGCACGCACGCCGATAATGCCAACACCAAAAATCGCCATCGCCACATTCACCGGTTCGGGCACCGCCGTGATGTCCAAGCTCCAACCGTTCAAGGTGCTGGTATTACCACCAGCTTGATCCGCAAAAAACAGGGTCCAGGTTCCATTGGGATCTACACCGTTGAACGAGGACAAGCTACCGCCATCCGCCGTGTAGGAAACCGAGGGCAATGATCCCGGATTTTGGACAGTGTGAATATTCCCGCCAGTTCCCGCATCACTCAACGAGACGTTGTTAAAGCCGGCGGTGGAATAACCAAAGGTTGATTGAATCGGTCCACCGGAACCTGTTCCCACCCGGTTCAGCAGCGTCACCAGGGTTCCGTTGTAACTCAAATATCCATACAGGTCGCCATTGTAACCGCCCGATATGTTCACGGTCACGGTGATGGCGCTCAACGAACTCCCCGCCCCGCTGACCACCAGCGACGAGGTGATGCCGCTCGGATTGGCGTCGTAGATGGTCTGGTTGAGCGAGGTGCCACTGCCATTGACATTGCCGATGGAATAGAGCGCCGCCTGCGCCGGCAAAAATGCGCTCACCGTAAGCATCCCAAGTAGTAATGATTTTTTCATGGTCTGGTCATTCAGTTGATGGTTAGGGTTGGGACGAGCGATAGTATTGCTGCGCGTTCGTCGCGTTCGGATCGGTGAACTGCCAGGAGCCGTTCGTGCTGGCGGTGTTCGTGCTCAACGTCCACCACGGCACCGACAGGTTGGTCGTTGTTTGCACGACGTAGGTGTAGTTCGGGATGCCGAAGAACGTGATGTTGACCACGCCGTTCGTCGGGATGCTCATCTGCGCTTGACCGGTGGCGCTGTATACATTGATTAAGATGTTCGCGGTGGCGCTACCGCCAAAACCGTCGCTGACGGTGTAACTGACCACGTCGTTGTCATTGCTGCCGGCACCGGTGCCGGGCAGGTAATAGACATAGGTGCTGTCCGTCATAATGGTGGCATTCGTCAAGCCCGCGCCGACACTCAGCAAGGTGTTCGTGTCGCCATCCGTATCCGTCACGTTGGCGAGCAAATTGGTGAGGGAAATCTTGAGCGAGAGTCCCTTGGCTCGGTAGTAGGTCGCATCCACGGTCACCGGCGGATGGTTGGTGACGATCTGATCCAATGTGTTCGTGCTGCCCACATAATTGCCATTACCCAAGTAGGCGACGGTGATGAGATTCGGCCCGCGCGGCAAGTTCGTGATGGAGAGACTCGTGGTAGTCACGCCGCTCACCGTGTTCGTGCTGAAGGCTCCGTTCGTGGAAGAGAAAACCACGCTGCCCGTGGCGTCAGCCGGCAACGTGGCGGTGTAAGAAACGCTGTCCGTGTAACCGGACGGATTCTTGGTGGAGGACGCCCCGACGAAAATGGATGCCTGATTGATTGTCAACGTGCTGTTGGTCGCGCTCACGCTGTAGTTCGGGTTGCTACCCAACGTCACCGTGATGTTCGACACGCCCACGCTGGAGAACTGCGTCGCATCCGTCGCCAAGGTGTAGTTCAAAACGTCGCCGTTGACCGTGCCGGCCACCGTCGCTGTCAACGTGGGATTCACATCGCCGTAGGTCTTGGTTTGCGGATTTGCTGTCACTGAGGCGGCCTTCGCGCCGATGGTGAACGCGAGGCTGTTGGTCGCGCCAAAGTAGTTTGCATCCGCCGCGACCGTGTTCGAGACATAATAATTGCCGGCATTCGTCGGTGGATTCACGCTATTGTAACTCACCGAAGTGCCCAGATAATTCGTGGTCTTCGCTCCGGTCGAACCGCTGAAACTGATGCTCGGTGTCTGGGCTGAACCATTGTAGGTGAAGCTGCTTCCCGTCAGCGTGACGGTCGAGGCGGCACCGACGGTTAAATAAAGTTCCCCGTTCACGATGGAGAGCGCAGGTGTTCCGGCACCGGGGCCACCAACCACGGTCACTGAACTTGGCACAGTGCCCGCCACCAAGCCGACATTCCCCGCCGTGGCTTTGGAAATAATCCTGTAGGTGCCCGGCGACAATGCAGCACCAGTGTTGCTGACTTTGAAGGTGGTCGAAGCCGACAGCGTCATCCCGCCGTTGGTGATAGTGAAGGAAGGATTCACCCCGTCATAAACCAGCGAGACCGTGCCGGCACTGCAATTGTTCGTGCCGTTAATGATCGCGCCCGGCGCGCTGTTGCTCAGCGTCTGGCTGCTCAAAGATTGCGCCAGTGTAAATACACTACTCAAAGCGGAGACATTGAAGATGGCATTACTCGCTACTACGATGCTGGCGGAGTTGGTGATCAAGGCTCCACCGCTCAAGGCCAGTGTGCCCACGCTGACGATCGTCGAGCCGGCGTAGGTATTCGTGCCCGAGAGCGTCAATATGGCGTTACCTGATTTTGTGAGACCGAAGTTGTTTTCGTCAGTGCCCGAGCCGCCAAGGACTCCGGGGAAGGTGGAGTTGTTGCTGGCGTGGCTCACTGTCAAAGTGCTGGCGGTGCTGCTGCCATTGACGACCTTGTTCGCAGTGCCGGTGCCGGAGATTGCCAATCCGCCCACGGTCTGATCGAAGCCGTTGAGCTTGAGTGTGCCGGAGGTGGTGCTGCTGCCAAGGGTGATGAATTGCGCGCCGGGCAATGCGTTGGCGGCTCCGGTGACCAGTGAGCCATTGGCAACGGTCGTGCTTCCCCAAGCATTACCGGAGGTATTGATGTTCCAAGTGCCACCATCAAGAACTTGGATATTGTTGGCGCTGTTGAGGGTGATCCCGCCGGAAAGAGTTCCTATTCCCGCGCCGCGAAGATTCAAAGTGCCGGCATAGGATGGACCAGTGATGCTGCCGGAGATCGCCAGTTGCGCACTGGCATTGCCGGTCTGGAGCTGCGCAAGCTTGTCGCCTGCAAACACCACGCTGCCGGCCCAACTGCTGCTGGTGCCAGTCACAGACCGCAAAGTGACTCGGTTGTTGGCTGCCGTCCCGCAATCCAGGGTCAGGGATTCACCACTGCCGACGGCGACCCCGTTCAAATCCAACACGGTTCCCAAAAAGTTCACGGAGCCATCCGAGCCGTTCACCGTGGTGCCGACGGCGGTGCTGCCCAAGGCGCTGGCATGGTTGATTTGCAGCACGCCGCCGTTCACGGTGGTCAGACCCGAGTAGCTGTTGCCGCCGGAGAGAATCTGCGTGCTGGCACCAGACTTGGTCAGGGCAATCGCACCGGAGATCAGACCGGCGTAAGTGGTGCTTCCGCTGGAGCTGGAAATGGTCAGTGTCTTGGCCGCGCCGGAATCGGTGACGATGCCGTTGGCCGTGGTGACACCGGAGCCCGAGGTGAGTGAGGCAATGGTCTGGTCGAAACCGGCAAGATCATAAGTCATGACGGCGGTGGCGCCAGAGACCGTGTTGATGGTGAATGCGGTCGTGGTGGACAGGGCGTTATCAATGCCGTTCTTGAGCGTCGGCGTGCCAACACTAGAATTTGCAAACGGCTGAAGAGTGGTGGCAGCGGTGTAGTTATTGGCTTTGGTGAGGGTAACCGCGAACGCCGTCGGCGTCGCCGAGTTGTTGAGGTAGAAGTTCACTGAACCGCTGGTGCTGCCGGTGATGGTGTTGTCCAAATTGAAGCTGTTGGCCGCGCGGGCCACGTTGAAGCTGCCTGATCCGCTCAAGGTGATGGTGCCGCTGCCGAGACTGCCAAAGCCACCGTTGTTTCCAATCTGTAAGATGCCGGCGCTCAAGCCGACGCTGCCCGTCCAACTGGCGCTGTTTTGGGTAATCCTCAGCGTTCCGCCACCCGATTTGGTGAAGCCGCCTGCGCCGGAAAGCGTCCCGCTTAAAATGGCATCCGTGGTGGTGGCGATTGCTGCGGTATTGGCGAAAAGAATGGGAGCGCTGATAGTCACCGTGGGTTTCACCGTCCCTGTTGTGGTGAAGTTCATGGTCGGTGCCACTGAACCAGAACTGGTGTCGAACTCAAGCTGGTTGCCTTGGATTGTCACCGTCGGAGCCGTGCCGCTGGCAGGCCCGGCATAGGTCAGGTTCAGGGCGTTGTGCTTGAAAGGCGGAGAGGCGATGTCGTTGTTTGCCACGACCGCCGCCGATGCGGCTAGCGATGTTCCATTTCCAAAAGTCAGGGTGTTGTCACTCCCACTGACCGGAATGGCACTCCAACTGGTGCCGCTGGACCAGTTGATGGTTCCACTCGTGCCCGTGAAGGTATAGGTTGAAGCCGCTTGAGCCAGCGGAGCGACGACGAGCGCTAAAGCTGCCAGCGCAGCGCCGATGTAGAGGGTGGAAAGTTTATTCAGTTTTTTCATAAACACGTTTGGTGCTCGGTTGATTTCAGAATAATTATTTTTGTTTCATGTCGCCGGATTTGAAAAATGGGCGCACCGGAACCCAAACCGGTGCGCCCTTTCACCCAAACTCAAATTACGGACGCTAGAAGGTTTACGGCTTGAGCATCCGATAGAACACGTTGGTCTTGGCCGGATCCACCGTGATGGTCACGTTGGTAACGGTGACCGCGCCGTCCGCCGGATAGTTATGCCACGCGCTGGTGGTCGTCAGACCCACGCTGTTTGATTGGAGAATCCAACCGAGGTTGGTCGGCCAGCCCAAACTCATGGTGCTGGCGCTCACGGACACTTGGAGCACCGGCGGATTGGGATTGATGGTCACAGGCACTTGCACCAGCAAATAGCCGGAGCCGGAGAGGCTGGGTGAATCCGAGCCGGCGCTGTATACGCCGGGAGCTTTGCTGACACCATTGATGACCAAGCCCGCGATCTGATTTGTGCCGGTGAAGGCCAGATCCAAGGCGGCACCGTTGGTGATGGTGACGATCGACAAGTCCGACAGACTGTTCGTCTGCTGGACGGACAAGGTGCTGCCGCTGCCACTCAACGTAAGGTTGACCTTGCCCACCAGCTTGCCGCCGAACGTGGTCGTGACGCTGGCACCCGCCAGAGTCAACGTGCCGGCCGTGGCGGTGGAGTTGGTGATGATGGTATTGGTGGGCGCGGCGAACGCATCGGTGGCCAGTGAATTCAGCGTCTGCTTGAAGCCAGCCAGGTCAAAGGACTGAACGGAACCGGGGCTGTTATTGTTATTCATGGTGAAGTCGGTGCTGGTAGGAAGCGCGTCATTGATTCCCAGCCGGAGCGTGCCGCTGTTGTTACCCGCGCCGGTGGGCTGCTGGTAAGTTGGAGCGGTGTAGGTGTTGGCTTGAGCCAGCGTGACCACCACGCCGCCGTTCAATTGGAAGCCCACTTTGCCGCCGCTCGTGCTGCCAGCGATCAAGTTACTCAACACCAAGCTGCCGCCACCACGACGAACCACGAGAGAAACGGAGTCATTCAGCGTGATGGTGCCGGAACCTAAATTGCCGGAGGTGCCATTGAAACCAAATTGCAGCGTGCCCTGGCCATTGAGCGTCACGTTGCCGGTGTAATTGGTGTTGTCATTCTGAATCCGCAACGAGCTGTTGGCCAATTGCAGATTGGCGTTGAACCCGGTGCCGGCCAAAGGACAATTGAAACGGGTGAATCCGCCGAAGGTCGTGATGGTCGGCGTCCCGGCAAAAGTCAGGGCGTTGGTGCCCTCGAAGTCGTATTCCTGAGAGTTATTGTATAGGAAATTGATGTTGCCCACGGTGACGGGCGAACCCAAGGTGACGATGTAAGACGTAGGCAGTGCTGCGCTCAGGCCGAAGTTGGCGGTGTCGTTGCCGTTGTTGGGCCAGGCAAAATCCGCGCCACCGTTGGCCCAGTTTGCCGAGTTGGTGTCCCAAGTGCCACTGCCGTTCGAGCCCGTGGCCGGGGTCTGACCCGGATCCCAGACGAAGACATTGGGGCTGCCCGGAACCGTAAAGGTGATGGCCAGCGAGTTGGTAATTGTGAAAGCCCCCACAGTGACCGTGACCAACTTGGTTTCCGCCTTGGCGGATTTGACCGTGAAGGTCACTTGGCCGCTACCATCGGTAACGCCGGACGCAGCGGGAGAAACTGTGTTGTCGGAACCGCTCATGGACCAATTCACGCCCAAGCCGACAATGGGATTATTGCTAGAATCTTTAATGGTGGCCGTGACGGTGGCCGTGGAGGAGTTATCCGCCGGCAAACTGTTAGGCGATGCCGTGACTGATGAATTGGCGACGCTCACATCCGCCGTCACGACATGAAGTTTTACAGCGCCGCCGCTGACGACGATGGAACCGAGTGTGCCATAAAGGGCGCTGCCGTTGACACTGTAGGAACCGGAGCTGGAAACAGTGCTGCCGATGTTGGTGATGATGAGGTAATCCCCCGGAGCCAAGGCCGGCCCGTTGACTGTGAAGAGATTGCCATTCAAAACCAACTGGCCTTGCGAAACCGTCAACGCCGCGTTGGTGCCAGTCCCATCGTAGTTGAGGATGATGGGTTGTGAGCCGAGACTCACCGTGGTGCCGCCCTTGAGCGTGGCCGGGTTGGTGGTTCCACCGGCGCTCAAGGTGGTGCTAGCGCTCAACGTAAAAACAGAAATGGCAGAGACATCAAACGCGCCGCCGGCGCCGATCGCAACTTTCGATGAACCGTTGATGGAACCGCTCGGTCCCAGAGCCAGCGTTCCGGCGCTGATGGTGGTGTTGCCGGTGTAGGTGCAGGCGTTGCTCAACGTCAACTTGCTGCCATTGCCGGTCAGCGCAAGGCTCATGCCTCCGGTAATGTCGCCGTTGTAAAATTTAAACCTGTTGGTGCCCGCCAACGTCAGGGTGGAGGCGGAACCACCAGTCACCTTGGTAGCGGTGAGCGTGGCGTTGACGTCGCTGCCCAGCGAACCCAAGGTCTGATTCTTCCCGTTCAAATCCAGCGTGGCGGTCGAAAGCGTGCTGGCTGCCTGGGTTATCGAAAAATCCGTGTTGGTCGGCAAAACATTGTTCGCACCCAGCTTCAGCACGGAGTTGTTGCCCGAGCCTGAACCACTGGGAGTCAGAATCGTAGTGCCCGTGTAGGTTTGATTGGATTGGATGATGAACGTCGCGGTATTCAATTGGTATTGGACGCTGCCCGATCCCGAGATGGCATTTGAGACAATAAAACCGCCAGCGAGACTCCCGCGCCGCCAGATCACCTGACCATTGTTGAGGATTCGCGCTGCGCCCAGACTGCCCCGTTGACCGGCATTGGCCCCGATCTGAAGGGTGCCCAACTGGATGTTGACGAGGTCGGCACCGGTCTGGTTGCCGTCACCGTTGAATTGAACCTTGGCCGCGGAAGAATAGTAGGTGAAAGAACCATTGACCGGGCAAGAGATCAGTGGACCATTGCCCCCGGCGGCGTTGGTGATAACGCCGCCATTCATATTGATGGGATTGCCTGAACTGCTGGCCGTGCCGCCCGCGTTGAACCCGTTTGTCCCAATGGTGTAAGCGCCGGCAAAAGGCGTGAGGAAAATGAGATTGGTCGGCGAAAGCGTCGTGCCATTAATGACGGTGCCCGCCGTGCCGACGGTGCCGCCACCGAAGATGACGTTGTCGCCGCTCTGCATGGTATTGCCGTAGGTGGCGGCGTTGGTGTTATACCAAGGCGCCCCCGCCGGGGCAGACGCCACCCCCTGATTCCAGGTGCCCGCACCTTCAGTGAGGCTGCTGGCAGAGATCGTCCAGCGGAGGTTTGCCTGACCGAACGCCGATGGCACGGCGGTCAAGGCGAGGCACAGGATGGTCAGCGCCACGCACGACCAGACGGCAGTGCGAGGGGCAGTGGTGGACTTTGACACGCGGGGCATCAAACTTTGATTTGATTTTGTCTTCATGGGCTTACGGTTGATTTTATTGGTTGTTTTGCAATATACGGCCGTGGAATGATGAAACTTTACCTCAAACATGTCTCGGCGGTAACTACCCGAACGGAGGGGGAACGGCGGGTGGGCGAAAAAGCAGTAAGCGAAAGGCGGAAAGCGAAAACCGATCTGGAAAAAGTATGGCCGCGAAAAGGCGCAAAAGGCGCATTGGTATCCGGAAAACGGAAAGCGAAAAGGCGCGACAGCTATCCGAGTCCGGCCGAAGGTCATTTCACAAACTGGCGGATTCTTCGAGCAGTCCCGTCAGTGGCAGCGCAATGATGTCGTCATCCAATTCAAAACGCCGCGTGCCGGGATAAACCACGAACAATCGTTTCAATTTCAAATCCGCCATCGCCACGCGCATGGATTTGGTGGTGGCGGGCGAATCGCTGAATTTGAATTCAAACCCGATTTTGGCTCCGCCCCGGTTGATGAGCAGATCCAACTCCGCGCCGCCGTGCGTGCCCCAAAAATACGCGTCGCGCTCCGCATTCAACAGGCTGACGGCATGTTCCAACGCAAAGCCCTCCCACGAGGCACCGAGGCGCGGATGCGACCGGACCTCCGCCGGCGTGCGCAATCCCAGCAGCGCGTGCAGCAGCCCGGAGTCGCGCAGATAAATCTTGGGCGCCTTAAGCAACCGTTTGCCGGTGTTTTCAAACCACGGCGGGAGACGACGCACGAGGAAGGCGCCGCAGAGAATGTCCACGTAACGGCTGGCGGTCTTCTGGTCAAGCGACAAGGCGCGGCCCAATTCCGCCGCGTTGAGCGAACCGCCGTGCAGATGCGCGAGCATGGTCCAGAACCGCCGCAAGCCTTCCGGCGGCAGGGCGATGCCAAAGCGCGCCGCATCCCGGCTGAGGAAGGTCTCGATAAAATCCTGACGCCAGGCATAACTCACAGCGTCATTCTCGGCCAGAAACGAGCGGGGAAAGCCGCCCCGCTCCCAGAGCATGGACGCGTTTTCCGCGCCGGTTTCCGTGACATCAAAGCCGCCCAGTTGCACGAAAGCCACCCGCCCGGCCAGAGATTCCGCCGCGCCTTGAATCAAATCAGGTGAGGCACTGCCCAGCAGGAGGAAACGGGCGGGAGTTCCCCGCCGATCGGCGAGCACCCGCAGCACGGGCAGTAGCTGCGGCATGGTTTGAACTTCATCCAAGACCACCAATCCGCGAAGCGGGGCGAGCGTGCGCTCGGCCGCAACGGAAAGGGCCTGCCGATCCAGCGAACTTTCCAGGTCAAAGAAGTGGCGATCCGCTCCGGCCAATTGATGTGCCAGAGTCGTCTTGCCGCATTGGCGCGGGCCTAAAAGCGCCACCACGGGAGACCGTTTCAAGGCCTGACGCGTGGCGGACAGCCCGCGCGGACGTTGAATGA
>CAIXBQ010000050.1 GCA_903917705.1 uncultured Verrucomicrobia subdivision 3 bacterium
CCAGGCATTGATGGCGGACGGGCGAAGCTCCGCACCCTCGGTCCGGCGCAATGGCCGCAACCGATGAAGGCGGCAGCCGCGTCGCTGGATGAGGAGGTTTATGATGCGCAGTGGGTCAGTGTCAGCGGCAAAGTGACATCGGTGACCCGGTCGCATGACGGCGTGATGTTGGACCTGCTTTCGGAGGGCGTGCTGGTGCATGCGGCCATTCCGCGGCTGCCGCAAAACTGGGTTCTGCCGGGATATTTGCGCGGGCTGCAAATCACCGTGCGCGGCGTCGTTTCGCGCAAGCCGGCGCAATCAAATGGCGTGGCGGAAGCGGCCCGAACGGTGCTTTGCGTGCCGGCTTTGGACTTGGTTGAAATTGCGCCGCAGAGTGTGAACGATTTGTTCCAGCGGCCGCAGGTGAGATACATAGACTTATACAAATTCAGCACTTGGGAAAAACCGCTGGTGAGACTTTACGGCCAAGTGCGGTATGCTCGGCCCGGACTGGGATTTTTTGCCCTCACTAAGGGAGAATCGGGAGGCATTGTCTGGGTGCAAACGAGCGCCCCGGGAAAATTGTCGCCGGGGGATTCGGTGGATATGGTCGGCACACTGGATGTCTTTGATGGCCGTCCTTTGCTCTCGGATGCTTATTTTCGTGTTGAAAAGTCGGGCACGCCTTCGGTGCATGAATCGCGCAAGGCCGATGAGGTGAAAGCAAATCCGGTGGCCAACCATGGCGCGCCGATTGTTGTCGAAGGCCGACTCGTTGAGCAGCAGAAAAGCGTGTCCGAGGATTTGCTGGTGCTGGAGGATCAGGGTGTCGTTTTTCTTGCGCGGTTGCAACATGACGGAAGCCATCAACTGCCCGTGCTTGAGCGCGGCATGAGGTTAAAGGTGGCGGGCATGTGCGTGGCCAAACGGATGCCGCTTCCGGAAAACCTGCCGGCAACCTTTGCCTTTCAACTCTGGCTGTCGTCGCCTGCCGACGTGGAAATCCTCCAGCGTCCCTCGTGGTGGACGGTGACGCGAATTTCCATTTTGTGCGCCGTGATTTTGCTTTTGGGTTTGCTGGCCGCCGGCTGGGCGGCGTTGCTGCGTCGGCAAGTCGCACGCCAATCCGCTGTCATCGGCAGTCAGATGGAGAAACAGGCCATCGCGCAGGAACGCGCTCGCATCGCGCGCGAGCTGCATGATTCGCTCGGTCAGGAACTGGTCGGTATCGCGCTGCAACTGGATTCGGCGGCGCTGCGGTTGCATGAAATGCCGGAACACGCTGAGCGGGCATTGAACATGGCGCGGACCATGATTCGCCACAGTCAGGCCGAGACGAAGCGCTCGGTGGCGGATTTGCGCGCGGGCGAACTGGACATCGCCGATCTTCCCACCGCCCTGAATGAGCTGGTGCAACCGCTGGTGGCGACCGCCGGTTCGACGCAGTTGCATCTGGAAGTGGAAGGAACGCCCCGGCGTTTGCAGGGGGTCGTGGAACATCACTTGTTGCGCATCGGCCAGGAAGCGGTGGCCAATGCCGTGCGCCATGGACATGCAGGAAAAATTGACGTGCGGATTTGCTACCGCGAAAACGAGGTCGTCGTCGAGGTGAAGGACAACGGCGGCGGATTTGACACCACCGAGGCGATGGCGGTGGCCTCAAGTCACTTTGGTCTGCTTGGCTTGCGCGAGCGCGCGAACAAGCTTCAGGGCCGTTTGAAAATTGACAGCAAGGTGGGAGCGGGCACGGTCGTTTCCGTGACTGTTCCCCTGAACACCCATTCCACGACATGAAAAAACCCGGCATTCGTTTGTTGGTCGTGGACGATCACTTTTTCGTCCGCATGGGTTTGACCGGTTCGCTCAATGCCGAGCCGGACATCCACGTGGTGGCGGAGGCGGACAATGGCACGCAGGCGCTGAAAATGTTTCGCGAGCACAAGCCCGACGTGGTCATCATGGATGGCCGGTTGCCCGGCATGAGCGGCGTGGAAACGCTGACCGCGCTGCGCCGCGAATTTCCGAACGCCCGCGTCCTGATGCTTTCGGTTGATGAAGGCGAGGAGGATGTTTACCGCGCCATGCAGGCCGGCGCGGCGGGCTATCTCCCCAAGTCTTCGCAGTTGCAGGAATTGCTGCGCGCCATCCGCGCCATTCACGCTGGTCAAAATTATCTTCCGCCGGCACTCGCCGCTCGCCTGAAGGAGCGCGGTTCGGGCGCGACGCTGACCGAGCGCGAACGCGAGGTGCTGGAACTGGTCAGCAAAGGCTTGAGCAACCGGGAGGTTGGCAAAACGATTGGCTGTTCGGAAACCACGGCGAAGTGGCATCTGAAAAACATCATGCAAAAGCTGGAAGTCACCGACCGCACGGAAGCCACGCGCGTGGCGGTCGAGCGCGGGATTCTTCACGTCGAATAGGGCAAAGCCTGTTCCCCCCTCCGTTCGGGTAGTTACCGCGTGCTGGCGCAGCGGGTAAATTGTTCTGGATGAATGGTAAATTCGAACAAGGCGCGCCGGTATGAGCGCCAGCCGCGCTTCCATAATCCGCCTGCTGGTGGTGGATGATCATTTTTTCGTCCGCATGGGATTGACCGGCTCGCTCAATGCCGAGCCAGACATTCGCGTGGTGGCGGAAGCGGACAATGGCGCAAAAGCCCTCAAGCTGTATCGCCAGCATCGTCCCGATGTCGTGCTGTTGGATGGACTGCTGCCCGGCTTGAGCGGAGAGAAAACTTTAGACGCCTTGCTTCGCGAGTTCCCCGACGCGCGGGTTTTGATGCTTTCGAATGATGATTGGGAGGAAGACGGTTTTCGCGCGATGCGCGCTGGGGCTTCGGGCCATCTACCAAAGACGACTCAGTTGCCAGAATTAGTTCGGGCCATTCGCGCGGTTCACGCCGGCGAGCGTTATCATCCTTCGTTGATTGTCCCACCGAGTCAGAGCGAGGTTTCACTTCAGCCCTAAACCCACGGCTGCGCGAACGTTGCTAAAATCATTCCCCTCCGTTCGGGTAGTATTTTTGTTGGCGAGGATTCGGTAGAATTATCCCGTGCAAATCTGCCCGCCAAATCCAGTGTCCCCGAATTCCCGTGTATTAGATCGGCACGTTTCCACCTGTTTGTCATTCGTCACCTTTGCGATTTTGACGGCACTTTTCTTGGCGGCAAACAACGTGGGCGCTGCTGAAAATAGTGAAAAATCTGCGGTAAATTTCAATGCACTTGCGTCCACGCCGCCGATGGGCTGGAACAGTTGGGATTGCCTCGGTCTCGATGCCAACGAGGCGCAGGTGAAAGCCGTGGCCGATTACATGGCGGCGCATCTGAAACAATTCGGCTGGCAGTATGTGGTGATTGATGCAGGCTGGTTTCATCCCAAGCAACTGACCACCGCGAAATCGCACACCGTTGATCCGCCACAGAATCTGGACGGATTTGGCCGCCTGATTCCCGACACTGGAAAATATCCTTCCTCCGTAAACGGCGTGGGCTTCAAGGCGTTGGCAGACTATGTGCATCGCAAGGGATTGAAGTTCGGCATCCACATCATGCGCGGAATTCCTTGGAATGCCGTCGCCAACAAAACGCCCATCAAAGGCACAAGTTATTTTGCCCCGGACGTGGCTAATCTACAGGATGTCTGCAACTGGTCGCCCATCATGAAGGGCGTGGACATGGCCAAACCCGGCGCGCAGGCGTATTACAATTCTGTGTTCGAGCTATACGCGGAATGGGGGGTGGATTTCGTGAAGGTGGACGACATGCCGCTGCCGGCGCACGCGGCGGAAATTGAAGGCGTCCATCAGGCCATTCTCAATTCCAAAGCGCCGATCGTATTCAGCCTGTCTTCCAACGTGACGCCGTTGAACCAAAAAAATTATCTGGCCCAAGCCGCCCACATGTGGCGCATCTCGAATGACTTTTGGGACAACTGGAAATGGCTCAAGCTGCAATTCGACATTTGCCGCCAATGGGATTCGCCACGCCCGCCGGGCCGCTGGCCGGACGCCGACATGCTGCCCATCGGCAAACTCCGCAAGACCGGCGGCGATGCATGGATTGCCTCGCAACTCGGCAGCACGATGGACAAAGTCACCGATGAGTATTCCCGTTTCACCGACCCGGAGAAATACACGCTGATGACGCTCTGGTGCATGTTCAAATCGCCATTGATGCTCGGCGGTTATCTGCCCGAAAACGACGCCATCACCGTCAAGCTCATCACCAACGATGAGGTCATTGCCGTGGATCAGCAAAGCGTGAACAACCACGAAGTCCGCAACCGCGACGGCATTGTCATCTGGACGGCCGACCAGCCGGGAAAGCAGGCGAAGTATGTGGCGATTTTCAATCTCAACGATGGGCGTTCGGAAAAAGTGAGTGTTACTTGGAATGAAATTGGCGTAGCCGGAAAGTTAAAAGTTCGCGACTTGTGGGCGAAAAAGAATTTGGGGAAATTTGACGAAACATTCACCGCCAAGATTGAACCTCACGGCTGTGTCCTGGTGAAAATCGGCGGATGAGGAAGAACAGTTTATGACTTTGATCAAAGGCAAGACGAGAAGTAGCGCGGAGCGCCCGCACCCGGCGAGACGCTGGTTGGGCGTGGCCTTGGTATGCCTCGCCTGTTTCTGCGGGAATGCTTTTGCAGACGATTTTCTGGTGGTTGTGAAACCGCAAGCGAACAGTGAACTTCTAGCCAATCCCGGCATGGGCTGGGAGACGTTTCATCGCACCAGCAAGGCGGACAAAAACCTGCCGCCATGGATTCCTTCGACGGTTTGTTATTACCGGTGGAGCTGGAGCGACCTTGAAACGCAGCCCGGAAAACTCAACACGGAGTTCGTTGACAAGGCGCTGAAAGAAGCCCACGACGCGGGACAAAAAGTGGCGTTTCGGCTCAAGGGCTTTTCCCCCAACATCGGTCGCTCCTACAACCCGACCTGGCTCAAGCAAGCCGGTGGTCGCGAACTCATGGTGGATTACAACGGCGGAGCACCGGTGCTGCCCATTCCCGATTACGACGACCCGGTTACGCTCAATTTTCAACTCGATTTAATCAAGCAACTCGGCGAGCGCTACGACGGCCATCCCGATTTGGATCACGTTGATCTCGGCTCGGTCGGCTGGTGGGGCGAGTGGCACATGACGCGTTCCAAGCTAGGCAAGATGCCTGCTCCGGAAAATTGCCTAAAGGTCATCAACGCCTATCTGGCCGCCTTCAAGAAAACGCCGCTCTTAATGCTCATTGGTGCGAAAGAATTCACCACCTACGCCACGCAGCATGGCGCGGGGTGGCGAGCGGATTCGCTCGGCGATTTGGGGACGTTCGATCCCAAGTGGAATCACATGCGCAACGCCTATCCGGTTCTGATTCCCGAAGCGAAGGTGCAAGACGTGTGGAAGACAGCGCCGATTGCCTTCGAGCCGCCGGCGGAAGTTTCCGAATTCGTCGAAAAGAAATGGCCGTTGCGCTGGATTTTCAACTACGGTCTCGCGCTGCACGGCAGCTACTTCAATGGCAAATCGGGAAAGCTGCCCGCTGACAAAAACTTTCAGGAAGAGCTGACGCGTTTCCTGCGTCGGCTCGGCTACCGGCTTGTCCTGAATGAACTCACGCATCCGGCGCAGGCCAAAGCTGGAGGCAGATTGAATATTTCATCCAAGTGGCAAAACGTCGGTTCGGCCCCTTGCTATCAGCCGTATCGCGTGGCGTATCGGCTGACGAACATGAGCGGTTATCGGAAAGTGATTGTCAGTTCCACCGACGTGAACCGCTGGCTTCCCGGTTCAATCGAATTGTTCACCCCGGAATTTTTCAAAATGCCGAAAGACCTGCCACCCGGCCCGGTGAACGAAGTCGCCGACAGCATCAGCCTGCCCGCCGATTTGCCGCCGGGGGAATACACGTTGTCCATTGCGGTGGTCGGTGCGACCACCGAAGAGCCGGCGATCAAACTTGGGATCGCTGGCCGGAGTCAGGATGGCTGGTATCCGTTGAGCAAGGTGACGGTTGTCCCCTGAATTGAATGAGAAGCATTTGGAGCAATAGCGCAATTAAATGGCGATCTGGTCAAAAAATGAAATCTATTTTTAATGCAACGCGGTGGTCCTGTGTTTTGCTGGGATGCCTTGTGGGCTTCGGCAGAATGGCCGTGGCTGAGGATAACGTCGTCGTGGTGAAGCCGCAGCCGACTGACGAGCTGCTTGCCAATCCGGGCATGGGCTGGCAGACATTCCACGGACTCACCAGCAAGACAGACACGACTCTGCCCCGTTGGATTCCTTCCACGGTCATGTATATCCGATGGGGTTGGATTGATCTCGAACCGCAGCCGGGAAAACTGAACATCGAGCTGATGGATAAGACGCTGAAGGAAGCGCACGACGCCAGGCAGAAGCTGGCGTTCCGCGTCAAGACTTGCTCGCCCAATCTGGACATGCCGAATGGCCCGAGCAAAAGCGTTCGCTTTCATCCCCTGTGGCTCAAGGAAGCCGGCGGTCGCGAGATACTGGTGGATTACAACGGCAGCGCGCCGGTGATTCCCATTCCCGATCTGGACGACCCCGCCACCTTGAAGCTGCATCTCGACCTCATCAAGCGTCTGGGCGAGCGCTACGACGGTCATCCCGACCTGGATCACGTTGACATCGGTTCGATTGGTTGGTGGGGCGAATGGCACTACTCCCGGTCCAAACTGGCCAAGATGCCGAGCCTGGAAAATCGCCTGAAAGTAGTGGATGCCTATCTGGCCGCATTCAAGAAAACGCCGTTGATCATGTTACTGAACGCGAAGGAATGCATGACTTACGCGGCGCAGCATGGTGCGGGCTGGCGGATTGATTCACTCGGCGATCTCGGCACGTTTTCGCCCACGGACAACCACATGCGCAACAAATATCCGGATTGGTTTGTGCAGACCAAGGTGCAGGATGTTTGGAAAACTGCACCTATTGCCTTCGAGCCGCCAGCGGATGTTGCTGAATTTGTCCAAAAGAAATGGCCGTTGCGCTGGATTTTCAACTACGGCCTCGCCTTGCATGGCAGCTACTTCAACGGCAAGTCGGGAACGTTGCCTAGTGATAAAAATTTTCAGGATGAATTGAAACGATTTTTGCGCCGACTTGGCTACCGTCTGGTTTTGGACGAACTGACTCACCCCGCGCAGGCCAAAGCCGGAGGCAAGCTGGATCTCTCGATGAAATGGCAGAACATCGGCTGCGCGCCGTGCTATCAGCCGTATCGCGTGGCGTATCGGCTGACGGACAAGCAGGGTTATCAAAAAGCCTTTGTCGGCCCGGTGACCGTGAATCACTGGCTGCCCGGTTCGATTGAATTATTCACAGAAGAATTTTTTGAAGAACCAAAAGATTTGCCACCCGGGCCGGTGAATGAAATCGCCGACAGCATCAATCTACCCGGCGACCTGCCGCCGGGTGACTACACATTGTCAGTTGGCGTGATTGGCGTGAGCACGGAGCAGCCGGTCGTGCGGCTGGGAATCAAAGGCCGGGCCAAGGACGGCTGGTATCCGTTGAGCAAGGTGAACATCGTTCCGTAACTGAAAAAATTGAAACTCGCTAACCAACGCAACTTCCTCCATCACCCCAAATGAAAAAAATTGCTCTTCTCATCACCTTCAGCCTGCTGCTGGTTTCGCCGCTGCGGGCGGAACTTAAAATGCCCGGCATCTTCGGTGATCACATGGTTCTCCAACAAAAGCAGTCCAATCCCGTCTGGGGCTGGGACACGCCCGGCACGGAAGTCACCGTATCCTTCGCGGGTCAAACTCTGTCCACGAAAGCCGGCAGCGACGGTAAGTGGACGGTGAAACTCGCACCGTTGTCCGCCAACGCCACGCCGCAGACGCTCACCATCGTCGGCTCAAGCAAGCGCGAGATCCGCGATGTGCTAATTGGCGAAGTGTGGGTTTGCTCCGGCCAGTCGAACATGGGCTTCAAGCTCAATCAGAGTTATGACGGCGATTTGGAAGCCGTCGCCGCCAATCTTCCCGACATCCGGCTCATCAACATGCCGCTCATGGGCACACAGGAAATTCAGGACGATTTCAAAGGTTGGTGGCAGGCGTCCACGCCCGAAACCGCGCGCAATTTCAGCGCCGTCGGTTTCCTGTTTGGCCGTCGCCTGCACGAGATTCTCCACGTGCCGGTGGGATTGATCAACAATGCCTGGGGCGGTTCGGCGGCGGAAGCGTGGGTCCGGCGTTCGGCGCTGGAAAACGATCCGCGCTTTAAGCAACTCATCGCCGGCGCCGCAAAGCGCGAGGCGGAGTTGCTGCCGGATCAAGGCAAAGCGGAGTTGGATCGGTTGATGGCCCAGTGGCAGGCCGATTGCATCAAAGCCGGAACCACCAATCCGCCGTGGCAGCCGCAAAACTATCTCACCGCCAATCAACGTCCCGGTAATATTTTTGCCGGTGTGCTGCATCCCATCATCGGGTTTGGCATCAAGGGCGTCATTTGGTATCAGGGTGAAGCCAATGCTGGGCGCGGGTATGAATACGCCAGTCTCTTTCCGTTTCTGATCGAGCAATGGCGCAATGAATGGGGACAGGGCGACTTCCCGTTCTATTGGGTGCAACTCGCCAATTTCAGCGCGCAATCTGCGACCCCCAAGGACAGCGCGTGGGCCGAACTGCGCGAGGCGCAGACCAAGGCGCTGCAACTGACCAATACCGGCCAGGCCGTCATCATTGATCTCGGCGAGGGAAAGGACATTCACCCACGCAACAAACATGATGTTGCCGCCCGGCTAGTGCGCTGGGCGTTGGTCAAAGATTACGGAATGAAACTGCCGTTCCGCAGCCCTCAATTTCAGAGTCTCACCATTAACAGCAACCAAGCCACCGTGACCATTGATTGTTTTGGCAGCAAGCTGCGACCGTTTGGAGTCGAGGAAGCGAAAGGCTTTGCGGTCTGCGGCGCGGACAAAATCTGGCACTGGGCCACGGGAAAAATTGTCAGCGTTAACAAAGTCGAAGTGTGGAGCGATGCCGTCGCGTCGCCTATCGCCGTCCGTTACGCTTGGGGCGACAACCCGGTGTGCAACCTCTACTCCAACGATGGCCTGCCGGTGACGCCCTTTCGCACGGACGACTTTGGAATGATCACCAAACCGAAGCCGACGATGCAGGCCCCGGAAAAGCAGAAATGAATAAAATACTCGCCACATTTGCGCTGGCGATTGGTCTGTGCGGCATGACAACCGCTGTCGCTCAGGTTGCAACTACTGCGGCTCCTTTGGCCGGATTAACCAACTCGGGAAACCCGGCATTGTTCGCACTGACCACGGTGCAGCAGGTGAACAAGTTAAGCCCGGAGGAAGCGGCGCGGGGCTATCCGGTGCGGCTTCAGGGCGTGCTCACCTTCCATGATTGGGATCTCAGTTTCTTTCAAGACGCCACCGGGGCAATTTACCTAGATAACTTGGATCGGAGCTTGCATGCTGGGGCGTTTGTTTTGGTGGAAGGATTCACGGCGTTGGGGCGAAACGGTTCGATGGTTGTCGGACGCGACGGGGCGAAAGCGGTGATTCGCGCGGTTGGCCAAGGTCAATGGCCGCAACCCAAGAACGTATCCGCAGCTTCGCTTGACGAGGATCGTTATGGCGGCCAGTGGGTCAGCGTGAGTGGGAAGGTGACGAAGGTGGCGAGAGCGCATGACGGAATCATTGTCGACTTGCTTTCAGATGGAGTCGCGGTGCAGGCAGCCATTCCGCGCTGGCCGCAAAACTGGGTGTTGCCAGGATACCTGCGTGACCTGCCGGTGAGGGTGCGCGGTGCGGTTTCGCGCAGGCAGTCACGGACAGATGGTATGATCCAAAATGTGGGAACGGTTCTTTGCACACCTTCCTTGGAAATGGTCGAGGTGGCACCGGATGCATTGGACGATTTGTTCAAGCTGCCTCGTGAGAATTATCTCCAGCTTTTCCGATTCACGACTTGGGAGAATCCAGTGGTGCGGATCTACGGCCAGGTGCTGTTTGTCCGGCCCGGGCTGGGTTTCTTTGTGCTCATGGAGGATAAAGCCATTATTTGGGTGCAAACGAGCCTCCACGGAAAGCTGGCCCCGGGCGGTTTTGTGGATGTGGTTGGCCGGTTCGATACTTTCGATGGGCGGGCTTTGCTCACAGATGCCTACTTCCGCGCGGAAAAAACGGGAACGCTTCCTCCGTCATGGAAACAAACAGTCCGTGAAGTGAATGAGTTTTCCCACGGCGGAACAATACGGGTCGAAGGCAGGCTAGTGGGCCAGCAAACGAGTATTTCCGAAGACTCGCTGGTTATGGAAAATCAGGGAGTGACTTTCCTGGCGCGCTTGTTTCATGACGGCGGAGTGCAATTGCCCAAACTGGAACGTGGCACGCTTCTCCGACTGAGGGGCCTCTGCGTGATCAAACGAATGCCGCTGCCAGAAAACTTGCCGCAGCCATTCGCCTTTCAACTCTGGCTGCCTTCACCTGACGATGTGGAAATTCTCCAACGACCACCATGGTGGACGGTGGAACGCGTCTTTATTTTGTGCGGTGTCATCCTGCTTCTGTGTTTGCTGGCGGTTGGTTGGGCGGCGTTGCTGCGTCGTCAAGTGGCGCGTCAATCCACTTTGATCGCCAGTCAACGGGAGAAGCACGCCGTGGCACAGGAGCGTTCCCGCATCGCGCGGGAATTTCACGATACCGTCCAGCAGCAGCTCGCAGGCATCAATCTGGAACTGGAGACCACCGAGTTGAATCTGGAACAGTCGCCAGCGGAGGCGCGCAAATCCGTCGGGCTTTCCCGCCAGATGATTCGGCACACCCTGGCCGAAACACGCCAGACAATTTGGGATTTGCGTTCACCCGCGCTGGAGCGTGGCGGACTCGTGGCAGCACTCAAGGATCTTGTGTCCTCGTTGCAGAAATCAAGTTTGACGCGGGTCGGGCTGCAAGTGAGCGGCGCGCCCCGTCGTCTGTCCGGTGTTTTGGAACATGGCTTGTTTCGCATTGCCCAGGAGGCCGTGACAAACTCTCTCAAGCACAGCCGCGCGCGGCATTGCAATGTGACGCTTGATTTTGAGGCCCGCAGCGTGCGCCTGCGTGTGCAGGACGACGGCTGCGGGTTCCAAGGGAGTTCTTTTTTGGGCGATGGAGAAATGCATTTTGGCCTGCTGGGAATGCGGGAGCGGGCAAATAAGTTGGTGGCCACATTTGATCTTAACAGCCAACCTGGGCAGGGCACCAAGATCGAAGTCACCGTTGAAATTGCATGAAATCTGCAACTTCCAAAATCCGCGTCTTGCTGGTGGACGATCACTTCTTCGTCCGGCTTGGATTGGCCCGCGCGCTAAACCGCGAGCCGGATTTCAAAGTGGTGGGCGAGGCTGGCAACGGCACTGAGGCGATTGAGGTATTCCGGCGGGTCATGCCTGACCTCGTGCTCATGGATTATCACATGCCCGGTCGCGACGGCGTGGCTGTGACCCGGGCCCTGCTCAAGGAATTTCCCCCAGCCCGCGTGCTGATGCTTTCCATTGAAGAGAAGGAGGAGGATGTTCACCGCGCCCTCGCGGCAGGAGCCGCCGGCTACCTGCCAAAGGCGACGCAACGCGAAGAATTGTTACGCGCCATGCGCACGGTGCATGGCGGCGAGCGTTTTCTGCCGCCAGAGTTGGCGGCGCTCCTGACGGCGCGCGTGCCCGCCAACGAGTTGACGGCACGCGAACTGGAGGTGCTAGAGTTGGTGAGCAAAGGATTGAGCACGCGCGAGATTGCTAACGTGCTGGGGTGCGCGAAAACCACGGTGAAATGGCATTTTAAGAATATAATGCAAAAGCTGGAAGTGAGCGGTCGCACCGAAGCCACCCGTGCGGCGTTGGAGCGCGGCATCTTGCACGTCGAATAGGGGCGAATAGCTTTTCCCCCTCCTTTGGTAGGGGTGTGCTTCGGGCGGGATGAGTTTAGTGTTTCTCGAAATCGCATGAGCAGCACGAAGTTTATGAGCCGGCACAAACTTGATAATCGAAATGCTTTTACCCTGATCGAGTTGTTGGTCGTCATCGCCATCATCGCCATTCTCGCCGCCATGCTGTTGCCGGCGCTGGCCTCAGCCAAGCGAAAGGCAACCATGGCCGGATGTCAGTCCAATTTTCGTCAGACAAATCTGGGCCTGACGATGTATCTCAACGACAACGCCGACATGCTGCCGCCGGGACGGAATTTGCAAGGATTGTGGAATATCCAACAATGGAGTTACCACAAATGGTGGTGGAACGAATTGGTGAATTTTCTCACCCCCTATCTTGGTTATCCCGAGCCTGACCTTACCTGGCGTCCGGCCAAAGTCATGTTGTGTCCGGGCTTTGAGCGGAATGTTTCCAGTGGAAATATGACCAATTGCTATACCTATTTGATTTACGGGAAATACAATAATTATACGAATGTCATCAACTTTTTGCCTTTTGGTGACCCCAACACCACGACTGGCTCGCATAAAATAGCTGAGGTGCAGTCGCAGGCATCATCTTCGGATGTTTGGTATATCACTGATTCTGACGCGCTGGCCTGGCCGGCTGCCTGGCAGAACGGGATGCCAACGCCAGCCCAGCCGGTTCACGGCAGCGTGCGTAACGCCGCCTATTTTGACGGTCATGTGTCAACCATCAAAGTGAACCCCAAAGGCGGGTTCCTAGCGCCGTAAGTCTGATTGAATGGAAGAAACCCGCGCTCTCTTTCCGGAAAATTACAAACAAATTTAGACCCGCAAAAACGAAATCACGTTAAATCAATAAACCTATGAAAATAATAATGAAT
Source organism: uncultured Verrucomicrobia subdivision 3 bacterium (assembly GCA_903917705.1). GTDB lineage: Bacteria > Verrucomicrobiota > Verrucomicrobiia > Limisphaerales > UBA11358 > UBA11358. The sequence goes on from CAIXBQ010000050.1 coordinate 12,793, forward strand.
CAAAATCCAAAACGCTGGCTTCATTCATCCCTGATGGGGCTGGGGTTGATAGGCTTCGTGGCCAACGGCCAAGCAGCCACTCTTGACCTAGGCACGTTTGACACAACTGCCCAGGTTAATGGTGCCGGAGGAGGTTACCAGCCTCATATTACCTGGAGCGCCATGAATCCCACTGTTAGTGGAACCTTATATACCATCAACACGCTTGGTTGGGATTCAACCCAAGATAATACAGGCAACGGCGGTGGCTCCTGCAAAATCTCTGTAAACTTTGCAAATGGTGATCCCTATGGAGATGCCGTGAGGCTTTACGGGCTTGTCCAAGGAACTCCGTATTACGATAGCACTCCTTGCGCGGTAACGAACTTCATAGCGACCAACTATGTCAGCGTGGATTTTGATATTTTGTGGGATACCAACAACTCCACCCTGTCACTCCACGACTTCAATTATCCGCCAAACGGCGGCAGTCCCGGATTACAAATCAACCTGATAACGACTAATTACCGTAATAATTACACTTGGTATCAACTAGGACCCATGGTTGTGCTTCCTAACGCCGCCTCAAACGGTTGGGTGCATGTCAGCATGCCGATTACAAATACTGCGGCGGTCATTTCCACACGGGCTCAAGGCATTGGCTTTTACAAGTATAACTCAGCCGCAACCATCGCTGCGGGCGGCACCGCTGATTTCTGGATTGATAATGTCACCTTTAAAAGCGCCGGGGCGCCTCCCGCAATCTTGGATTCCGACAACTTCGAATCGTATCCGCTGGCGCAGGATATGACCACTGGCGGTTATGGCTGGAGTCTCGGATGGAATTCCGGTCCACCGGTGGTTTGGTCGAATCCAACCATTGCCAACAGCACCGGCACCAACCAATACTTGACTGTTGCGGTGGACTCCAGCGCAAATGGCGGCGGTTGGTTTGGCGGCGAGATCAAATCCAAAGTGCGGCCGATGCCGGCTGGAATTTCAGCAAATTTGGCAAACATCAACTTCACCCTGGATGTTTTGGAAACCGGCTTGCTTGGCTATATTACCACGGCCACAGTGCGGATTGAATTGCAAAGCATAGCCGCTGACGGCTACACGGTAACCGGGGATTCGGACTTGAATGTGGCGTTGGCAAACAACGGCCATTTGACCACTATCGGTGGTGTCCTGACTAATTTTTCGGCCATCACTTCACCGTCAGGCCCGCTCTTCAATCCGGCTTCTCCGAATTATCGCTATGTTTTGTGGGTGGATGAGGGCTGGAAGTTCGCCGGCACCGACGCCATCCAGATTGACAATATGATTATGTCGAATCCCAACGCGCAGTCGGCGGGACTCCCGCCGAAATTTACGGCCGGCGGAATCAGTCTCCTGCCCGGCGGCACTGTTTCCCTTACCGCCACGGGCGCTGTAGGTGTGGCATACAGCCTGTGGGCGGGCACCAATCTGGTCGCAACCCCCATCACGAATACCTGGTCGAAGTTGACCAACGGAACCATCGGCACCAGTCCATTTACCCTTCAACTTCCGGGAGCGGGCAATCATCCGCAACAATTCTTTCTTTTCACCAGCCCCTGAGAACCTAGACCGCTCGGCAGGGTTGCGCTGCGCAAGTGCAACCCTGCCTTGTATTTTCGGAGCCCTATCTACTTTCCTGAGCCTTCACCAATCGTTTCCAGAGACGCAAGCTGATTGCCCCTCCATTCGGTGGGTTGTCAGGCAGAAAATGGAGAGGCACATTGTAAATATTTGAATACCTTGATTGCCAGAATTAGGCGGAGAGCGGAGGATTTGACGGTGCTTTTCTCGCCCGTCAGGTTGGCTTTCGCATGCGTGGCACTGCTCGTTCCAATTGGGTCGCAGGCGGCGGCGGTCTATTATGTTTCTCCCAGCGGCAGCGACGCCAACGCGGGAACAAATCTGTCCGCTCCGTGGAAAACCGTCGGCAAGGCCGTTACCAATCTCGTCGCTGGCCAGACGGCCTACCTTCGCGTCGGAACCTACAGCGAGAAAAATTTGGCGGTTCAGCACTCCGGATCTCCGGGCAACTATATCACTCTGGCCGCCTATCCGGGTGAGCAGCCAATCATGGATGCCGGCGGAGCCGCTTCGGGCGGAATTTTGGATCTAAATGCTCAAAGCTACGTTCAGGTGTCAGGCATAAGATTTCAAAACGGTTTTCAAGGAATCATCAATGGCTATGGCAGCGGCAATCCGTCGATGAGCAGCCAGATGCTGATCCAAAGTAACGCGTTTTACAATCTGGCCAGTGTCGCCATCGGGCTGAATTATATCTCGTCTTCGGCGATCATTGGAAATCTTGCCAGCAATACCGTCAGCAGCAGCTATGGCGAATGCATTTCCATTGCCTTCAGCGAGTATGTGGACATTGCTTACAATGAAGTCAAGAACAGCACGACCAGCACTGCGGGTGGCGAAGGATTGGGCATCCGGGGGAAACACCTGCGAATCTATGGCAATGTCATCCACGACCTGAATCCAACGCAGCGACCGGGAATCTATATCGATGCCTACGGCAGCATTAACAATGATGTTCAGGTTTTCAATAACCTCGTTTACAACTGTCACGAGGGCATCATCCTGTCATCTGAACTCGGCAACCGCGCCGATAATCTGTCGGTTTATAACAATCTGGTTTACGACTGTGCCGGCTACAACATGGGAGTCATGGACTGGGTTTCCGGAACCTACTTGTTAAATAATGTCATCTTCGAAAACAACACGCTGGCCCAAACCGTGATGACCAACGGTCCGTCATTCTATCCGCAGGCGCTCGACCTATATGCACCGCAGGGAACAAATATTGTCATTAGGAACAACATATTTTACAACTATCTCAGTGGAAATCTGATCACCGCTGCTCACGGGACGCCGACCGCCCAAGTGTTCAAGTATAGCAATCTGTCCAGCAACGGAACAACTGCCACCATTGGCACCAATTCTGTTTTAGCGGATCCCAAATTCGTTAACCCTGCGATAAGAAATTACCGCCTCCAAAGCTCGTCTCCTGCGATTAACGCCGGAGCTACCAACAACCTTGCCTTTGATCTGGATTTCCTGAATCGTCCGGCCAGCAACCGATGCGACATTGGCGCTTACGAGTATGGTGCCTCGACCGTGGCAACCCTTCCGGCCCTAATTAAACCGTCCTTCACCGCCATCACCAATGTAATCAGTGTCTCTGGCAGTGACGGCTACGAGTCGAACGGTGTGGTGAACCTCACCAGCACCGGCGTTGTGATTAGTTACACCAACGCCGCCTCGATCACGAATCAGACTATCGCCGCCGTGCGCTTTACAAATGTCGCCGTGCCGCCGGGCGCCACCATCATCAATGCTTGGATTGGATTTAAGCTCTATCAAAACCGGTCGGAAAACAACGCGTCACCCATCACGATTCAAATTAACGCCGAGAACGCCGGTAATTCACCGCCGCTGGCCACGAGCGCCAATAATATTTCTTCGCGAAGCCCGACCTTTAACACGGCTTATTGGCTGCCCAATTGGGGGAATGCCGGGGACACAAAGGTGACGCCCTCCTTGGACAATCTCATCACTGAAGTTATTGCCCGTTCCGACTGGACGAATGGCGACTCGATGACCTTTCTGTTCAAGTATAACAATACCAACTCTTTTGTTTTCAAGTCCTACGACAGCGGCGCGGCCAATGCGCCGCAGCTTTATGTTGAGCTGATCAAGCCCAATTCGACGATTACTCTGGCCAGCGTCACAAACTTCATTTACGACGGAACCGCAAAGACACCGACTTTTAGCTTCACTGGTTCAGCGGGAGCGCAAAGTTATAGTTACAGCGGAAGCGGCTATGGCCCCAGTGCCAATGCGCCAACCAACTCTGGAAACTACACCGTGGCAGCAATGTTAGCGGCCGATGCCAACTTCAACGGTGCGACCAACAGGCAATCATTCAACATCAATCCCGCCACGGCGACGGTGACTTTGGGGAATTTGAATCAAACCTACGACGGCAACGCCAAGAGCATGACCAGCACGACTTTACCGACTGGTCTGCCGGTGCACTTGAGCTATGCCGGTTCGCCGAATCCCCCGACCAACGCTGACAGCTATCAAGTCATAGGCACCGTGGCGAATAATAATTATGTCGGCAGCGCGACCAACACTTTGGTGATCAGTTCGGCCGTGCTGACGATTTTTGCCAACAATGACACCAAAATCTACGGACAGACAAAAGCTTATGGCGCTGGTTCAACCAATTTTACCAGCAGCGGTCTTGCGTCGAGCCAGACGATTGGCAGCGTGACCATTGCGGCGAGCGGCGGCACCGCCGCCAATGCAACCGTTGGCGGGTATAACCTGACACCAAGTGCTGCGACCGGCGGCACTTTCAATCCGACAAACTACAGCCTCATTTACAGCAACGGAACCTTGACCGTCATCGCAGCACCCAAGCCGATCGCGCAAAGCATCAATTCTAGTAATGGAGTTGTGTCCGTCACTTTCTCCGGTATTTCTGGGGTGACGTATGTCAGTCAATTCACCACAAACGTGACGGGTTCGTGGACGCCCTTCAGCACCAACACCGCTCCGGTTGGCGGTATATGGCTGATTACCGATCCGGCAATCAACAGTGGTCAGAAGTTCTATCGCACCACGATTCCTTGAGGGGATCAACCTCTTAAATCCGATCGGGCCAATTCAAAGTGTCAAACAGGATGAGTTTCCATGAAATCTAATAGTGTGCTTATAACCTTCAAGTGCCACTTTGTGCGGGCGAGACTGCTGCTTGTCTCGCTTTGCCTGTTTGGCTGGGGCATGTTGCCGCCAAAACGGGCGTAATGTTGGGAGGAACATCCATCAGTCCGTAGGGAAACTGGAAGGGCAAATGGAATAAGGTCAATGTCGGTGACCGCAGCAACCCCACAGTTCGGGTGGAACCGGCCTCGGCAACCATTCTGCGGTTTACTGCGAAATGATCCGTGGGCAGTGTTGGATGGTTGATAATCGGACGAGTTGATCCAGCTTGGCTTTAACGCTTACAGTTTAATTTTCTGGCGGCGCCATTCACCCGGGGGCAAACCAAATTGCTTGCGAAACATGGTGGCGAAATACTGGCTCGATTGGAAACCGCAGGCGAACGCCACATCGGTGACGCTGCGGGCGGGTTCGCGGCGCAATAACTCGCGCGCTTTTTCCACGCGGCAGAAAGTCAGATGGCTTATTGGCGTGCGATTGGTCAGGCTCTTGCAATGATGACTGAAATGACTGCGGCCCAGACCACATTCCCGGGACATGGTCTCCAGCGTCCACGGTTCCTCGGCCCTGCTCGGCAGTTCATCGAGGAACAATTTCACCGCGCGTTCGGCTGAGGATAATTTTACATCCAAACGCGGCCGACGCGCATCCAGCAAATCCGCCAGTGCAACCAGAAAAGCATTGATGTGAATTTTTAGCCGGGTCAGTGCGTTGGCGTCGGGCGGTTGTCCGACGGCCTCACCCATTGCGGCGAAGCAACGGGCGATCTCCGGGTCGGCCCGCCAGGAAATCTGTTCGTTGTGCCGGAGTTGGTGGGTCAGTTGTTGCAATTTTGCGGGCGGCAGCAGGAGCCATTTCGGCCAGCGCCAAAGCTGGTTGGGCCGCCGCACGCCGACATCAAGTATCAGCCAGACCAGCCGTGACGCCGGAACAGCGGGATCGCCGACACGGTGCTTTTGCCACGGACGCGTGATGGTCAAGTCGCCAGCCCGCAACTCTGTCGCTCGACGGTCCAGCGCGAACGGAAGCCGTCCGGCGGCCAGATAAGTGAACTCAATGCCCTCGTTGCGGTGCCAGTCCAGCCCCCAGCCCTGCTGACCCCGTGCATCCCAAAAGCCGACCGAGCGCACCTCGCGCAGATCCCGCGCCGGCATCGGCTGACCGGGATAGGAGCCGCGCCCCAGTGCGACCACGCGGACTTCACCCCGCCGGGCGGCGGCTTCAAGCGGTGCGCAGGTGTCCGCATGATACAGCTCCGCGGCGGAGCGGAAGGTGGCGGAGCGACGTTGGCGGGCCATGTTCAATATTTACCAGTCGTTAATTTGGAACGACGCTAATCGAGGGTTCAGCTAAAGTCAATTTATGCTCACGAGCCAAATCCAAACTCTGGTCATCATTGCGTGCTTGCTGATGGCGGGCGACAGCTGGGCCACGCCGCTGCGGGTTTTGATCTTGTCCGGAGCCAACAATCACGACTGGCGCGTGACGACCCCGGTATTGAAGCGAATTCTGGAGGCGGACGGACATTTTGCGGTGGATGTGGAAACGAACGTGCCGGCGATGAAACCGGACGCATTCCGAAATTATGACGCGGTGTTGAGCAACTTCAACACGTTCAGCCTGACAAATCCCGGCGCAATCTGGAATATCGAAATACGGACGGCATTCGTGGATTACATTCGCAGCGGGCACGGGCTGGTGGTGGTTCACGCCGGTAGCGCGGTGTTTTACGACTGGCCGGAGTTTCAGCAAATCGCCGGGGCGACGTGGGGCAAAGCCACGCATCATGGCAAAATGCACACGAACGAAATTCATGTGGTCGCCACCAGTCATCCGATCACCGGCGGGTTGAAGGATTTCACGACGTTCGATGAATTTTGGCAGTCTGCGCAAGTCGCGTCCGGCGCGCAGCCGCTGGCGGTGGTGACGCCCAAAAGGGAATTCGGCGGCAGCGGCCAGCCGGAGCCGATTGCCTTCGCAACGGAATTGGGGAAGGGACGCGGTTTTACGCTCTTGCTTGGGCACAATGCCGCCGCGATGGAATCGGTAGGATTCAAACAATTGTTGCGGCGCGGCGCCGAATGGGCCGCGACCGGAAAAGTTTCCGAAAACAGTTCATCTGAAAAATCAAAATGAAGACCAACCAAATCACCCGCCGCCGGTTTGCCGGCGGTTTGCTTCAGGCCGCACTGCTCGCAGCGGCCGCGCCCAATTTTATTCCGCTGCGCGTGCTGGCCGGCGAAAACACGCCGAGCAAGAAAATCCAGCTTGGCCACATCGGCGTCGGCGGACAAGGCACGGGTTTGTTGAAAAACTTTTTGAACGTGGAGGCTGCCGCGTCGGTGGCCGTTTGCGATCCATTTCGCCAAAGGCGCGAGGCGGCGGGGAAAATTGTTCAGGAACGGCAGGGTTTTGAGCCGAAACTTTACAACGACTTCCGTGATTTGCTGGCGGACAAGAGCATTGACGCCGTTGTCATTGCCACGCCGGATCACTGGCATGTGCCAATTGGTCTGGCTGCCGTGCGCGCGGGCAAAGATGTTTATATTGAGAAGCCGCTCGGTCACAGCCTGGCACAAAACCAAGCCATGCTGGCGGCGGTCAAAAAACACAAGCGGATTTTTCAATACGGCACGCAGCAGCGCAGTCAGGAACTTATCAAGCGAGGCGTGGAACTGGTTTTGAACGGCTACATCGGTGAGTTGCAGCGGCTGGATGTCTGGGCGCCGGCGGGCGCGGGTGGCGGCTCGCTCACAGAAATCCCTGTTCCAGAGGGATTGGACTACGAGTTCTACCTCGGCCCCGCGCCGATGCGACCCTGCTCGAAGGATCGCATAACCTCAGCAGCCTCGTGGTATTGTGCAGATTACGCCCTGGGATTTATCGCCGGCTGGGGCGCGCATCCGTTGGACATTGCAATTTGGGGCATGGACTCGGACATGAAGGGGCAGATTTCATTTAACGGAAAAGGAAATTTTCCGACGCCGGATAAGCTGTTCAACACCTGCGCGACGTGGGATGTGGAGGCAGAATTTCACGACGGTGTGGCGATGCATTTCATGAGCCACGAAACCGCCGAACCCATCGTCAAAAAATATCGGGCGGACACCTGGGAAAACAACGGCACGACATTCTTCGGCACCAAGGGCTGGGTCAGCGTGGGGCGCAACAATTACGCCGCGAGCAATCCCGACTGGTTCAAGCTCAATCCTTGCGCGGGCGGCAAGCGCGTGCTTTACCGGAACAAATATTACAAGGCGTTCGTGGACAGCGTGCGCGAACGCTCGCCCTCGGTGGCGCCCATCGAGGACGCGCTGCGTTCAGATGCCCTCAGTCATCTCTCGCTCATGGCCATCAAGACTGGCGGCGAAGTCGTGTGGGATCCGCACAAATATAAAATCAAATCGCCCAAGGAACTCAACGACCAGATGAGCCATCCGATTCGAGGCGACTGGAAACAATCTTAACCTGCTTAAATATTCGTATGAAAATCGGCTGCTTCGCCCTCGTGGAACCGTTTCGCTCACTGGAACGCCAGTTTCAGGCCATCAAGGAAATGGGCATTTCCTGTGCCGACCTCACCGACAACCACCAAGGCGGAATGTTGGGCGTGGAATACGGCTTCGCCGCGTCCGTCAGCCTCGACAGTCATCCGGCGAAAATCCGAGACCTCGCCGCGAGCGCCGGCATCGAACTCACGGCCTTCTGCGCTCACGCCAATCTGCTCGACCCACCGTCACCCGACATTTACAGCACGAACGAAATCATCAAGGCCATCCGCCTCGCCGCGCTGCTCGGCATCAAAGATGTGATCACCACGGAAGGCGATCCGAAAACGGTATTCGGCGAGCACTTGACGCGCGGTGAACAAATTTTTGCGATGGTGGAAAAGTTGCGTTCGCCTGTCCAATGGGCGGCGGAACTTGGCGTGAAGCTGCTGCTCGAACCGCATGGCCGCGTGACCGACACGATTGATGGCATGGCCGCCGTGCTGGATAAACTCGACCATCCGGAAACCGTCGGCATCTGCTTGGACACCGGCAACAGTTGGCTCGGCGGAGCCGAACCGCTGGATTATGTGAAGACCTTCGGCAAACGCATTCAGCATGTTCATTGGAAAGACATGCCAGAATCATGGCTGCCCAAGCGCGGAAAGATTTATGGTTGCGGCATGGGTGTGATTCCGCTGGGCGACGGCGTCGTCGGGATTCCCGCCATCGTGAAGGCGCTCAAGCAATCGGGCTTTGACGGCGCAACGACGCTGGAAATCTTCGGCGAGGAAAATGTCAAACTTTCAGCAAAGCGACTGTCCGAGTGGTGGAGAGCCGCAGTCTGATTTTAGAAGCGCGGGTTTGCTCAAACCCTTAAATAGTCGGAGTCAGCCTTGTCACTGGTAGTAAGCGCCCCCGCTCGTTGGTGCGAGAACTTTACGGGTGGCAGTGTGACCGTCCAGGAACAGATAATTCCGCACGCTGCCATGCAGCGGCGTTGGCGGAAGCTGGTTATACCAACCAGGAAGAAATGCCGGATTGGCTTGTTTCTGATCCGAATCCACCAGGGCCCAAACTTCCGTGGGGGATTTTGCGGCGGAAACCTCGGTGATTTTATGGGAAGCCCACGTCCTTGAGCTATCACCATAGCCAAAAATGGGAGTGTTGGGGGACAACACCAATGGGGTAACGCCCGGCCCGAGATTTAGCGAACCACCTAGACCGTCGGAACTGTCAACATAGGGCACGGAGTATAGAATGTTAGAATTCCATGTGCTGGCCGCGTTGGGATCGGCTTTGACGAAACTGGAAAAGCCGGGGCAGACGAAAGCTTTGGCATACCTGACTTGCGTGTCCGCCGCCGGCAGTCCCAAATAGCTCGTCAGATAATAAATAAGATAGGAGGGAGAATTGCCGGGACTTGACCCTGGTGCCGCATAGGTATAAGCCGCCTTTTGGCCGCTGAGGAGACCGTATTCGTTGCCAAAAACATCCCGGGTGCTGCAAAATTTGTCGTTGCTTTCATCCAGATACATCTTTAGGGCGATGCTGGTCTGGTGCATATTTGAAATGCATCCAATCGCCTGCGCCTTCTTCTTGGCGCTGGCCAGCGCCGGCAACAGCATCGCCGCCAGAATGGCGATGATGGCGATGACGACGAGCAGTTCAATCAGCGTGAACGCATTCCTTTCGACTGAATTTTGGCGGCGCAGGTTTGTTTTCATTTTCATAGTCATTTAATTTGCGTGTTCGCGGTGAATGATTTGCAATATACGCTGCCGTCTTATTTTTTGTAACTACCCGAACGGAGGGGGTAATTCTACTGGATTTTGCAGCGCTTAAACGAACGGTTTATCCTTGCAAATACGGAAGTGAAATCCATTATTACACACATGGATGATTCCCTCATTCAACGTCCGCGCGGGCTGTCCGCCACGCGTCAGGCCTTGAAACGGTCTCCCGTGGTGGCGCTTTTAGGCCCGCGCCAATGCGGCAAGACGACTCTGGCACATCAATTGGCCGGAGCGGATCGCCACTTCTTTGACC
>CAIXBQ010000051.1 GCA_903917705.1 uncultured Verrucomicrobia subdivision 3 bacterium
CGCCCAAAACCCCGGGCAGCAGCCGTGTCACCGCATCAATCACGACCATCGCGGGCAGCGCGCCGTTGGTCAGCACATAATCGCCAATGGACAACTCGTCGTCCGCCAGCGCCTCGCGCACCCGCTCGTCAAAACCTTCGTAACTGCCGCAGACCAGAATCAAATCTTCCTGCTGTGCCAGTTCGCGCGCGATCGACTGGTCAAACTTCCGACCGGACGGCGACAACAGAATCACACGCGACTTTTCGCGCTGCAAACTTTCAATCGCTTCAAACAGCGGTTCAACTTTAAGCAGCATTCCCGGTCCGCCGCCGAAGGGCCGGTCATCCACGGTCTTGTGCCGGTCGTGCGCCCAGTCGCGCAACTGGTGGATTTTAAGATCCAGCAGGGCCGACTCCCGCGCCCGCTTCACGATGCTTTCGTCGAGCGGCCCGGCGAACATGGCCGGGAACAGCGTGAGCACGTCAATTTTCATCCGTGCCTTAAAATCTAATCAACTCGCCGGCTTGTCTTCGACAATTTCCACCGCGCAGCGCAGACCTTTCTTCGCGCTGCCCGCCAGCAACAATGAGCGGATCGCATTGATGGTGATGCCCTGCCGCCCGATGATCTTGCCCACATCCTGCGGGTCGAGGCGCAATTCATAAACCGTCGTGCCCGCGCGCTGCACCGGGGTCACCGTCACCGCGCCGGGATTCTGGACGAGACCTGTGACGACATATTCCAAGAACGCCTGCATCGCGGAAAAAATCAGGCCGTCACTGCCGCCGCCGCCTTGCCCGCCTTCTTGATGAAGCTGGCCACGGTGTCGCTCGGCTGCGCGCCCTTGCTGATCCAGTATTGCGCGCGATCGAGCTTGAGGGTGAAATTGTCGCCCGGCTTGAGCGGTTGATACACGCCGATCTCCTCGATGAACTTGCCATCACGGGGGCTGCGGCTATTGGCTACAACAATGCGGAATACCGGGGCGTTCTTCGTCCCGACGCGCTTCATGCGAATTTTTACAGACATAAATGTTTCAAAAGAGCGCGAAAATTATCAGTTGCCGCGCATTTGGCAAGCCTTGTTTTCAGAAAACGTCGCTTGCCGGCCGGCACAATCACTGGTTTCCTAACGGCGTGAGCATTCCCTACGAGGAAATCCTGGACGGTGCCACGTGGCCGCGATCCGCGCCGAGTGAGCGGCATGAACTGATCTGCCAGCGGCTGCACAACGCTATGGCGGCCAGCGTGGCCAATCTCGGCAGCACGCAATTGCTCGCGCCGCGCACCCGGATCCGCGTTTCCCGTTCCACCACCATCTGCCCCGACCTAGGGACACGCTGAATAAAACGACACTTTCAAATTTCAGTGATTGCTGACTGCGGCTGATCCACAAGCAGCCTGGAAAATACTTCAGGCAGCTTTGGTTGATGGGTTAGTTCTGGTTTGGCGGTGGTGTTTGACCGCCTTGTTCACGGCTTCAACCGATTGGATTTATGTTTTGTTCATGTCGTAGCGGTTCGACTGCTGATGACCACGTTGGCCAGTCCAAAGAGCGTATAAAGTTGATGTCCGTTTTTCGCCAGTCCCCGATACCGCACCTTCCGATGTCTGAACAGGTTCTTCACGATGTGAAACGGATGTTCCACAAACGCTCGCACTGAGGCTTTGGCTTTCTCGACGGCCTTGCGTGTTTCCTTCTCCGCGCCTTCGGCCATCGCTTTTAGCTGGCCGCGTTTGCCCGCAATCTGCCAGTCTATCTTCCGCTCCAACGCCACGATCTCGGCTCGCTTCTCCACCCCGGTGTAACCCGCGTCGGCATGAACTTGCTGCTCCTGTCCGTGCAACAGTTCTGAGGTCTTGGTGATGTCCGCCACGTTGGCGGCGGTGACCACGACGGTGTGAACCAGCTTGCTGTCCCGATCCGCTCCAATGTGCGCTTTCATTCCGAAATACCATTGGTTGCCCTTCTTGGTTTGGTGCATTTCCGGGTCGCGTTGCTTGTCCTTGTTCTTGGTGGAGGGCGGCGCCGCGATGAGCGTGGCGTCCACCAATGTTCCCTCGCGCAGTAACAAACCCCGCGCGGTAAGATCGGCATTGATGGCGGCAAAAAGACCTTTGCACAAATCATGCGTTTCGAGCAGGCGGCGGAATTTCAAGAGCGTGGTGGCATCGGGCACGCCTCCGGCGGCCAGATCAATGCGGGCAAAACCTTGGAGGGCCTGACTGTCGTAGAGCGCGTCTTCGAGGGCTTCGTCAGCCAGCCCATACCATTGTTGGAGGAAATACACCCGCAACATCCGCTCCAGACCGATGGGCGGACGTCCGCGTTCGCCCTTGGGGTAGAACGGCTCAATGACGGCCAGCAATGTCGCCCATGGAATGACGGTTTCCATCCGCGTGAGGAACTTTTCACGGCGGGTGATCTTCTTTTTAGTGGCAAACTCGGCTTGGGAGAAACTCGTCTGGTGGGTCATGCCTTCAATTTTACAAAACCATAAACTCCACGTCTCCTTGAAAAATCAAAACCCAAAAATTAAATCAGCGTTTCC
>CAIXBQ010000052.1 GCA_903917705.1 uncultured Verrucomicrobia subdivision 3 bacterium
CGGGTTATACTCTCTGCCTATGAAAAAACCAAATAAAAGGACACCGTCGGTCGTTTCCACCCCCACCACTGCCCCGGCGCCTGCCGGCGGCTGCACCCTCGGCCTCGATCTCGGCGATCGCAGCCATTACGTCTGTGTCCTCGATGCCGCTGGTAATATCGTCCGCGAGGCTTCGCTAATCTCCAAAGGATGGCATTGGCCGGAGCGCAGCGGAGCGCCGATTCAATCCGTTGTTGAACCAGCCCGCCGAAGTTACTGAAGGCGTCTCCTGCCTTTTGCTTTTGCCCCCGTCCTCTGCAGTTCGTGGGCTCCCCTGACCCTTACCGGCACTTATCGCCAGCCTTCTGATGCGAGGGCCGCCATTGAGCTCGTGCCGGTCAGCGTATCCGCGCTATTGCGAGGCTGGAATCGCGGCTAAGTGGCGCTTTCTCCGTCCTGCGAACAGACGCCGCCGGCAGCGCGTGTGCCTCGCGCTTTAGCTTGGACTCAACGGCTCTCCTGCCAGCGTGTTCCTGTCGGCGCGCGTGGCAGCGTTCCGATCAGGAACATCGGTTTGGCGCAGCAGGGACAGGTTGGCGGCGGCGCAGGCGCCCGCTGGAGGACGATCGGCGGCTGCCAATCCAGCAAGGCCAGGATGCGTTGGCGTTTGGCCTTGGCCGCCGCCCCCAGCCAGCCGTAGTGGCGCACCCGTTGAAACCCTTTGGGCAGGACGTGTTGCAGGAACCGGCGCACAAACTCCATTCCACTCACCGTGGCACGCTGCACCGTCCCGTCAGTCCCTCTTTTTTTAACTTTCATTCAGGGCTCGACGGAGTCTCGCCCCACCACATGGCCGTCCGCAAGAACCGGCTCGCGGGGACGCTCGCCCCACCAATTGGCCGTCGGCAAAGACCTTCCGGACGGGCACAATTTAAACCACCTTCTTCATGGTGGCCAGTCCGGCACGGACCGGCCGGCACGGACCCGTAATCTTCGGCTTTTCATTTGCGGAAATTAAATTTACGCTGTGGCGCATATGAAAGGCATCATCCTCGCCGGCGGCGCCGGTTCGCGGCTGTATCCGCTGACGCTGGTCGCGAGCAAACAGCTCCAGCCGGTGTTCGACAAGCCGATGGTCTATTATCCGCTGACGACGCTCATCGAGGGCGGCATCCGCGAGCTGTGCCTGATCTCCACGCCGCAGGACCTGCCGCGCTTCCAGCAGTTGCTCGGCGACGGCCGCCGTTTCGGGGTGTCGATCGAGTATCGCGAGCAGGCCAAGCCGGCGGGCATCGCCCAGGCGTTCCTCATCGCGGAGAGCTTCATCGGCAAGGACAATGTGACGCTGATCCTCGGCGACAACATCTTCTACGGCGGCGATTCGTTTTACCGGGCGTTCGCGGAGTTCCAGGGCGGGGAGACGATCTACGGCTATCATGTGAACGACCCGGAGCGCTACGGGGTGGTGGAGTTTGACGCGGCGGGCAAGGCGGTGTCCATCGAGGAGAAGCCGAAGCAGCCCAAGAGCAATTACGCGGTGCCGGGGCTCTACATCTGCGACAACCAGGTGGTGGAGATCGCGCGGAACCTCCAGCCGTCGGCGCGCGGGGAGCTGGAGATCACGGCGGTGAATGTGGAGTATCTCAAGCGCGGGGCGCTGCGGGTGCAGCGGCTGGCGCGCGGGTTTGCGTGGCTGGACGCGGGCACGAGCACGAGCCTGCACGAGGCGAGCGCCTATGTGCAGACGATCGAAAAGCGGGCGGGCATCAAGATCGGCTGCCCGGAGGAGGCGGCGTTCCGGCAGGGCTTCGTGTCGCTGGCGCAACTGGAGGCGATCGTGGGCGCGATGCCGAATTGCGAATACCGCGCCTACCTGGAGCACGAGGTGGTGGCGGAGGCGAAGCGGCTGTTAAAATAAATTAGCTTCGTCGACGTTTTTAATTGGTAAAATGGCGGGAGTGGAGTTTTCTGGTGGGGGATATGATACCAGAAAGAGTGTTTCAGCAGATATTGGCGCTGGGAGAAGCCTGGCGTGTGAAGTGCATGGATTACGTTGAAC
>CAIXBQ010000053.1 GCA_903917705.1 uncultured Verrucomicrobia subdivision 3 bacterium
AGTGAATACCGCAGGAATGCGGGGAGTCACCCTCAAGGAAGCGTCGCAGAATTGAAATCGAAAAATGACCGGACAGCGAGAATAGCCAGATTTCACCGAAATGAAATCGCTGTCAGCAAAACCTTAACCGGACAGTAGTGACTACATATATATAATTGGCGGCATCACCGGCGCCGGCACCGAGACCGCCACCGTCCTGCGCTATTCCGTCAGCGGCAACAGTTGGACCGCCATGGCCTCCCTGCCCGTGGCCGTGGCCGGCAGCGCGGCCACCCTCGGACCGGACGGACGGATTTACGTCGTGGGCGGCACCGCCGGCGGGGTGGCCACTGACGCTGTGCAAGTCTATAACCCCGCCGCCAATGCGTGGACGCTCTCCACGCCCCTGCCCGAACCCTTGAACGCCGCCGCCGCCGGCGTGGACACCCTCGGCCGGCTCATCGTCATGGGCGGCGTGGACACCAACGGCAACGACGTCAGCGACGTCTGGCGCAGCCAGCAATTGAATGTCCCCGACAGCATCCCCGCCTTTGTCGCTTATCCCGGCCTCGCCGCCGTTTACCAGACCCCTTATGTCTCCTCCATCACCGCCACCGGCAATCCCCAGCCCGTCTATCTCCTCATGAACGGCCCCGACGGCATGTCGGTGGATCCCTACAGCGGCGCCATCAACTGGACCCCGATGGCCAATCAGATTGGAACCAATGCCGCCACCATCCGCGCCACGAATTACGCCGGCTATGCCGATTGGAATTTCAACCTCACCGTCCCCAACCCCCCGCCCACCCCCGTCACCAACCTCGCCGTGGACAGCGTCACCGAAAACTCCGTCACCCTGTCCTGGTCTCCCGAAAGCCCCGTCATCGGGCCCGTGACCTACCGCGTTTATCTGCGGCACGTCCTGCACGACCCGCGCGGCAGCGGCGCCACCATCTGGTATACGCAAATCGGCGGGACCACCGACCAGACCACCATCACCCTCACCGGCCTGGCCGCCGGCCTCACCCAGACCTATTACCTCGTCGCCACCGGCCCCGGCGGCAGCTCCGGCTATGCCGGCGTGACCGCCACCACCTGGAGCCCGCAGCCGCCCGCCAACCTGCGCATCACCGGCCTCACCTCCACCAGCGTCACTTTGGAATGGGATGCGCCCGCCGGCCCCGTGCCCGCCGTTCGCTACGAAATCTGGGGCTGGATCAACAACGGCGTGAACTCCGCCACCTACGGCGCCAATTACACCAACCTCACCGCCACCATCACCGGCCTCGCGCCCGGGAGCGTGCATGAATGGGGCGTGCGCGATTACGATGCCGCCGGCAACGTCTCCGGGTTCGACTACGGGCCCACCGCGCTCAATCCCGTGCCCACGCCCGCCGCGCTGGCGGCCGTGGCGGCGGCACCGGCTGCGGGCGGCTTTCAATTCACCGTGCAGGCCAGCGCCGTGCAGACCACCTGGATACAGGCCAGCACCAACCCCGCCGACCCCGCCGCCTGGACCACCATCGCCACCAACCCGCCCGGCAGCAGCACCTACAACTACACCGACACCAACTCCGGCCAATACCCCCTGCGCTTCTACCGGGTCATCAGCCCTTAACTATCGGGAAAGAGCAGCGGCCCCTCCGGATCGTCCGGCATGGACCCTTTTCCAGCCGCCAAGGGTCATTTTCCCCCGTCCCGGGCGGATTTTCCGGCCTGCGGGAGTCATTTTCCGGTCTTCCCTTTTCATTTTTGGTCGACTAAAAATCATTTCCCAAACCCCTTTTGGGCCGGGAGGTTGATGGTTTTTGGCTTGGGAATCAACATCTTACGCCAAAAACGACCGATTTTCAGCCGGTCCAGCCTGCCAACGGAAGAGGGGCGGAGGGCCGCTGGCTTGTCCCGCCGAAGTCCGACGAAGGCGGACCTCCAGGACGCTGGCGCGCTGGTAGGGCGGGCAGTCCCCTGCCCGCCGGTCCTTGCGGACTGCCACCAGTGTCAACGGATGCGTCCTCATTTACCACGACGGCGCGCAGGGGACTGCGCGCCCTACCCACGCGCCGAAGTCTGACGATGGCGGGAATTTTGGCTGGACACCGCTGGCGGGCGGAAATAGTGTTGCCCCATGAACCTAATGTCCGCAATTGAAGTGGTGGTCAAAGGGTGAAAGTGTGAATAAAATTGGGGGTGATGAGCACATTTGCATCGCTGGTATCGGTTCACCTTGCGGGTGAAGGCAAAGACGAG
>CAIXBQ010000054.1 GCA_903917705.1 uncultured Verrucomicrobia subdivision 3 bacterium
ATCAATTAATGATTGCCAATTGTGATCAATATATCGACGTCGATATTAATCAATATCTTAATTGTCTGAGTTCCGAGACAGATGGCTTAATCATGACTATGAAAGAAAATAGTCATAAATGGTCATTTATTGAGCTGAACTCTCAAAATGAAATTATTCGAGTGGTAGAAAAAGAGGTTGTTTCCGATGCAAAAACTTTGGAAGAAAAGCGTATAAACGATGCCCTGTTGGTCATCCTTAAAGTCATCCGCTGGTGCTTGCCCGTAGTGGCTTTGTCTTTCATAGTTTGGTTTGCTGACTCTGATGCTTCCAGAATTATCGGAGTTATGTGCTTCTTTGGTTTCAGTTTTATGGCTTCTAGAAAATAATCAGTCGGTGCCGCGAATCAAAATTCCCTTCGCATCGGCAATCGCCAACAGGCTGGTCATGTCTTCGCTGATGGTGGCGAGGCTGTCGCGCATCTCGGCGATCTGCATGGTGGGCGTGTCCATGCCCGCGCCCTTGAGCAGATTGTGATAGCCGATCTGGCGCTGTTTGTCGGCGTAGGCATCGCCGCCCACCAGCACGTTTTTGTCATCGAATACGGCCTTGCCGTGCGTGATGTCCCATTGCTGTTTTTTCTGCTCGCGCAGATAACCCCGGGCGGCATCCGCAAACGGGCCGTCACCGGCGCCAAGATCGAACCGGCCGCCGGCGCCGTAATCGGCACTGAGGCGGTTGACAAAATCGCGCCCGGCGAGATCGCCGATGGTGACGGATTCCTGATCGATCTTGCCGGCGGCGGAGCGGATGCCGGCGGCGCGTTTGGCCAGGCCGTTGTATTCGCGGTTGAGGCCGACGGTTTCCCGCAGATGGGCGGCGGATTCAGCCTCGGCCTTAGCCTTGGCCTCGGCGGCGCGCTGGGCGTAGCTGGCGGCGGCGGCGGCATCGTGCTCGGCCTTGGCCCGGCGCTCGGCCTCGAGGGCGTCCTGCTTGTTCAGCGCCGCCAGCAGATACCGCTGGGCCACGCGCTGCTGGTCGCTGCCGTTGCCGGACATGGCGCGCAGCCGTTCGGCCACCACGGGCCCGATGCCGCCGCGGGCCTGTAGCTCGTCGATGTCCACGCTCATTCGGCCGGCGATGGAACCGCTCTGCTGCGCCAGATCGAAATGGGTGTTCACCTCCTGGCCGCGGGCGGAGTTCGCGGCGGTGCTGGCCTTGGTGAGCCGCACGATCTGATAGGCGCTGGCGACGGAGGCGATGGATAGGCCGAGGACTTCGGCGTATTCGGCCAGGTAACCGCCGACTTTTTTAATGGCCCCGGCAATGCCTTTGAGACCTTTGGTCGGGTTGCCGCCCTCAATGATGGTGTCCACCCACTTGGTGAGCTTGACGAAGGCGTATGTAATGCCGAAACCCTTGGCAATGCCTTCCACGCCGCCGCCGGAAACGGCCGCGGCCACGGCCCCGCTCGCGCCGGATTTTAAATCACCCCGCACGCCGCCGCTGACTCCGACGGGCATGGATCCGTAACCACCCGAGCCGGCGGCGATCTCGGCCTGCAGCGCCGCGTTCTGCGTCCGCTGGTTGATGGTGTTCTGGTAGTTTTTCTGGCCGATGCGGATGCGCCGCTCCTCGGCGGCCTGATACGCGGCCACGCGGGCATCGTGCCCGGCCTTTTCCAGCAGGGTGAGCTTCTGCTGCTTGTCGCGCTCGATCGAGAGTTCGGTGGCGGCGCGTTTCTGGGCGGCGTTGCTCCACGTCTCGACGAATTGCGCCGCGGCCTTTTTCTGGAACTCGACCACCTGCGCGGTGGACTGGTTGGCGCTGGTGGCGTCCAGGGCCAGCTTAAGCAAAATTTGTTCTTCGTTCATGCTTCATACTCCTTGCCGGACAGGTCCGGGACGGTCGGCGGTGGGTTGGTGCCGGTAAAGGTGGTGGCGAGCAATTCCCGCTCATACTCGCGCTGGCGGCGGTCGCGGGCGTTGAGGGCGGACAACCCGGCGGCCAGCAGGGCGTCACTGGGATTTTTCAGCAGGGCATCTGGATCGCGGAAGCGGCGCTCGGCCTTGAGCAATTGGAACACGAGCTTGTAAGGCACCTGCAGCGGCGAGGGGCGGCCGGTGAACCGGCGCACGCAATTGCGCAGCCAGTGGCGCTCCCAGAAATCCACGGGCAACGCGAAGGTGTGATGCAGGGCGAGCGTGAGCGCGACCTCGTCGGCATAATAACTTTTGCCGGGGCCGTCCTCGGGTTCGGGGGCGTCGAGGAAGGCGTCGGCGAAATAGGCGATGAGCTCGCGCAAGGCGGCCATGGCGGGCTGTTGCAGGATGCGCGGACGCTGGACGCGGTCGAATTTTTCCCGCTGGTTTTCGAACAGGTGACCGGTCAGCCGGTCGGCCCAGCGGCGGCAGCGGGTGGTGAGCCGGTTTTTCTGGCCGGGCCGGAAGTGCGGGGACACGATCCAGAGGCAGAGGGCGACATGGGTTTCGAGGCCGGACAGGTCGTAGAGTTGCTCGGCGGTGACGCCGCGCAACAGGAACGGGGAGCGGACCAGCGCCAGATGACGGGCATGCTCGGCATTGAGCGGCAGCACCTCGATGCCGCACACGGTTTCCGTGAGGCCCAGACAGGCGGTGGCGCGCAGGAAATTCTCGCGCGCCACCTCCTGGGCATAACCGGGAAACGCTTCCGCCGTCAGTTGTTGAATGCCGCTCATGTGGCGAGGCCGGCCGATGATCGGCAGCAATTAGCCAATGCGCTGCGCGCTTTCAACATCGATGTTTTGCTTTGCTTCATGATTGGGTCCAGCGTCACGCTGGCCAGGGGCTAGAACTCGGCTAACGTCGTGGCGCTGTTCTGGCGATCCAGTTCCAGGGTGACGGTGAACTTGGTCGGGTCGCCGGCGTCGTAGTTGATGCCGTCGGCGGTGATGAACCAGCGGCTCAGCGGGATGGCGGCGGGCGTGGCGGTGGTGCTGGTGGCCTTCATG